>DXGZ01000050.1 GCA_019113645.1 Candidatus Mediterraneibacter vanvlietii
AACAGCTTTTTTATCCTCAGCCGGAGGATCAAGCGGCAGGATTATGAAAATGCAGAGGACTTTGCCAAGCATCTGGGAAATTACCGAAGTCAGCCGTCCACACTCTCACCCTTGCAGAAAGGTTTTCGAAATGGGGCCTGTTTTCTGCTTTATCGACAAGGGGAATCATCGAATAATCAACCGAGGGAAAATCAAGGCGCGGTCGGAAAGCTTTACAAATGGTAAAACTTCCAAGCCGCGCCATTTTGCGTTTTTCCAAGCTTGTTTATAAAATAATCAGAGGCAAAAACAACAAAAGCAGAAGTGCGTGAAAAGCCGGAAGGTATTGTTAATAGTCATGGCGGCAGCAAAGTTATGCTGCCGCCGGCGCTCATTATACTCCACAAAAACGAGGAATCAAGGTCGGGTAGTATTTCCTTCGGAAATCTCCACCCTTCCCCTGACTCCTCATTTTTGTTCTGAGACATCTTCAATAATACTCCGGGCATAAATACACATTGCCCCTGCAAAACGGCGCGGCTTGGAGAACTTATTATTTGTAAAACCTTCCGGCCGCGCCTTTGTTTTCTTCAGTATGTTTAGTCAGTAATTACTGATCTGGATAGAACAGAAAACAGCCCCTATTGCAAAAACTTTTCTGCCGGGAGGGAGACTGTGAGCAGCTGACTTCGGAAGGGTGATTAGGAAAAGTTACGGCTCCTGGCAAGGACTTTAGGACTGACAATGAGATTGTTTGAGCCGCAGGCGAGTTGCTCATTGTCAGTCCTGTTTTTTGTCCATGCCCGGAGCCGTTAGTTTTCCTTATTGCCCGGAGCGGAAGCTGAACACAGTCTCCCTCCCGGCAGAATACGGTCTGCATATGATACTGTTTTCGTCCGATTTGAAACCGGTAATTGTTGAACTAAATAGCTGAATTCCGATATTCCCTCGGACTTTTCCCCATCCATCTGCGGAACATCTCGGCATAATAGCTGGCCCCGCTGAATCCTGTGCAGAGGGCGATCTCCGTAATGGGCAGATCTGTGTTGAGCAGGAGATCCAGGCTTTTATTGAGCCGGTACTGATTCAGATATTGATTCGGCGACTGGGAAAAATATTTTGCGAACAGTCTGCAGCATTTGCTCTCACCGACAGCTCCGGACGCGGCTATCTCGGCAAGAGATATCTTTTTCTTGTAATTTTTTTGAATGAATCCCACCATATTTTTTGTAATGATAAGATCCTGATTCTGCCGGGATTTTTTGCGGACATCAGTAGGAGCGTGATCGCATAGCAGCGACCAGATGCCGGCAAAAGCGGACAGAGAATGCATGGGGGCAGTGGGCGTCTGTCGCAGGGTGTACAGTTGATAAAGCCGTGAAATGATTTCATTGTGCCAGGGAACTGACGCATGCAGGGGAAGAAAGGGCAGACCGCTGTTTCGGATCAGCGGAATCACGAAATCAGTCTCAAAAGGGAAGGAGGAAGACAGGAGCAGGGGGTGAAACAGAATGCAGAGGAAATCACATTCCTGTCTGTTGTCCGAAAAACCGAAATGCATCTGTCCGGAATTGACAAAAATACCGTCTCCGGCTTTCAGGTCAATGATCTCTCCGTTTACACTGTACTGCATCCGGCCGTTTAGTACGCTGATGAATTCGACGTCATCATGCCAGTGACTGGAAGCTTTATATTCCGGATAAAAGGAGAGCAGTCCCCTGCGTATATAAATCGGATAGTCAGGATAATCATAGAGAACTTTTTCAGAACGGTCATCGTTCAGAATGACAGGATTTGCGGCATTACATGGAAGCATTTTTACACCTCGCAGGACTGTTATTGATTTATACAGATATCTGATAGTTAATTCTGAATATGCACGGTAAAATTATATTTAGAAATTCAGACAAAGTCAAGGGAGGAAGAAGCGATGTTTGCAGATTATCATGTGCATACCGAGTTCAGCGATGACTCGGTCTACCCTATGGAGCATGTAATCCAGGACGCCATTCGCATGAATATGGATGAGATCTGTATTACGGATCATGTGGATTATGGGATAAAAGAAGACTGGGATTCAGGAGTTGAGATTAAATACAGAGGCAGCGAGCCCTTTGCGAATGTGGATTATCCTAAATATATGGAAAAGATACATAGTTTGCAGAAACGGTATGAGAGTGAGATTGTTATCAGGACAGGGATGGAATTTGGAGTACAGATGCATACGATTCCGAAATTTGAAGAGCTTTTCAGACGATATCAGTTTGATTTTATTATCCTGTCTGTGCATCAGGTGGAAGACAAGGAATTCTGGACTCAGGATTTTCAGAAGGGAAGGACACAGAAAGAATATAACGAGCGTTACTATGAGGAAATGCTGGATCTGGTAAAGAATTATAAAAATTACAGTGTACTGGGACACATGGATCTGATCAAACGTTACGATAAGGCAGGGGATTATCCGTTTGAAAAGATAAAACCGATTGTAGAGGAAATTCTGAAAATTGTGATCGCAGACGGAAAGGGAATTGAAATCAACACCTCCTCGCACAGGTACGGCTTAAGCGATACAATGCCTTCCGGAGAGATTCTGAAATTATACCGGGAGCTTGGCGGTGAGATTATTACAATCGGAAGCGACAGCCACAAACCGGAGCACCTTGGAGCTTATATCAGAGAGACAGAGATACTGTTAAAAGACATGGGATTCAAATGGTTCTGCACTTACCGGAATATGCAGCCCATATTTTATGAACTGTAACAGGCGGCTATGAAAGCAGACAAATTAACGGAAAGCAGAATATTCCGCAAAAAACTGCTGCCTCTTGTTCTGCCGATTACATTTCAGCAGTTTATGGTGGCTGTTGTCAGTGCTTCAGATGCAATCATGTTCGGTGCGATCGGTCAGAATCGGGAAGAACTGCTGGCTGGGAGCCAACGTAGTTATCTGTCCCGGGGTTACGATCGGAGATAACAGCGTCATCGGAGCAGGGAGCGTGGGAGGATTAATCCCACTTGAAATTCTCCTTCCCGGCTCCGATTTCAAAATGATATCTGGCAATTCCAAGGTCAATCTTTGTGTAAAATCCAAAGCCTGCCTTTGCGGACACCCGGTTCCCGTCCAGAGTAAACAAAAATTTCTGCTGATTCATGGCAGTGGGCGCAAGGAGCGCGGCTTCGACCCCGGCTTTAAACCAGGCGGGAAATGCGCCGTCCGCTTTCGCCACTGCGTCAGCTGATTTTGATTTGTGCGGTACGCCGTTCGTCTTGCCGTATCCGAGCGAGATGACGATACAGAGTTTCTCTCCGTCCGCAACAGTGAAGGCAGTCTTTATCTTGCTGTATGTCATGGCGACCCAGCAGGTGTTCAGTCCGAGCTGCTGTGCCTTTAACACAAGGCGCTCGCCGTAATAACCGCATTTTTCTTCCAGATCCGGTCTTTTTTTCCCGATCATGGCGATATAGTTCTTAACACCGCTGAATTTGCCGTAGTGTGCCATAAATCCGTCAAATGCTTTCGGCTCATTTGTCACCAGCTGGATATGCAGCCCGCCTTCCTTGTTGCAGGCGCTGATCTCTTCCTGCAGTGCCGCTACAGCGTTCTGATCAAGCGGCCTGTCTTCATACTGGCGCACACTGTGGCGTTCCTTCATTGCTTCCATTTCCTCAGCCAGCCGGCTGATCTCTTCCTGGTGATTCATCAGGTACACCTCCTTTGGTTCATTGGATTAAACCATTATACCATGTTATCCTGAATGTGCCATATCGGGAAAGAAAATCGAGACGAATGATTTTGTAATAGAATTGTAATATTTTTTAATAATTCGGAAATAAAAGGCAAACATTATGGAAATAAGGAACTGTTATATTGCCATCGTAGAATAGAAACAGCCCCGGGTTGGGTAATGGAGGAACAGAAGATGATACATATTCTTGTTGTAGAAGATGATGAAAAACTGAACCGGATTGTCTGTACTTATCTGAATGACAGCGGATTTCAGGCAAAGGGCTGTCTGAATGCGGGCGATGCCTACGATGAGATGTATAATCAGCTCTATGATCTGATCATCTCAGATATTATGATGCCGGAGATTGACGGATTCGAATTCGCGAGGACAGTGCGGAAGGTGAATAAGAGAATCCCGATTCTGTTTATGTCTGCGAAGGATGATCTTCCGTCCAAGCAGAAAGGATTTCAGCTGGGGATTGACGACTACATGGTGAAGCCTGTTGATCTTGAGGAACTGGTGCTTCGCGTCCGGGCACTTCTGCGTCGGGCGAACATTGAGATGGAGCGGAAGATCACAGTCGGCAATCTGCTGCTGGATGCGGATGCGTTAAGCGCGGAAGTGGATGGAGAAGAGATCAGTCTGACGACAAGAGAGTTTAATATCATATATAAACTGCTGTCCTATCCGAAGAAGACGTTTTCCAGAGCTCAGCTTATGGATGAATTCTGGGATGTGGACAGCGATACCAGCCTGCGGGCAGTTGACGTATATATGACAAAACTGAGAAATAAGTTCTCCGGATGTGACGGGTTTAAGATCGTGACTGTACGCGGTCTCGGATATAAGGCGGTGCTGCAATGAACGGCAGAGACAGAAACGGTCGGTATGAGGTAAAAGAGACTCTCTTTCCGGTGTCTCTTTTTGCAGTTTTTCTGGGAGTGTTGTTTCTGATGTCAGGAATCCATCAGGGACTGGTGGTTCTGATGAACGAGATGGGATGGAATCAAATGATCCAGACAGCTGTGCCCATGATCTACTGGGCAGCGGTGGCAGTGGGACTGACGTTTTTTACGAGAAAGAAGATAAAGAGCACGTACGAAGAACCGCTTCATATGCTTGCTGAGGCGACACAGCAGGTATCAAATGGGGATTTTTCTGTGTACGTGCCGACGATCCATACGGCTGACAGACTGGATTATCTTGATATTATGATTATGGATTTTAATAAGATGGTGGAAGAACTGGGCAGTGTCGAGACGTTAAAGACGGATTTTGTTTCGAATGTATCCCATGAGATGAAAACTCCGATTGCGGTAATCAAGAATTATGCTGAACTTTTGCGTAACGGAAAGGCTGCGGACGAAGAGAAGCGTGAATACGCAAAGAATATAGAGGAAGCCGCGGAGAGGCTGTCTGGTCTGATTACTGACATTCTCAGACTGAATAAACTGGAAAATCAGCGAATCGATCCGGAAATTGAGGTCTACGATCTCTGTGGTCAGCTGGAGGAGTGCATTCTTAATTATGAGGAGATGTGGGACGAGAAGCATCTGGATCTGGAAGCGGATATTATGGAGGGCGCTTTCGTCCGGGCAGACAGAAGTCTGATGGAAGTTGTGTGGAATAATCTTCTGTCCAATGCGATCAAGTTCACGGATCCGGGGGGAAATGTGGCGATCCGGCAGAAAATTTCGGAAGAATACGTGGAAGTGGAAGTCTCGGACAGCGGCTGCGGGATGAGCAAAGAGAGTATCCGGCATATTTTTGACAAATTCTATCAGGGGGATACTTCTCATTCAAAAGAAGGAAACGGTCTGGGGCTTGCGCTTGTAAAGCGAATCCTTATCCTGATGAACGGAGAAATATCGGTTGTCAGCAGAGAGGGGCAGGGGAGCACGTTTACAGTAAGAATACCGAAACAGAGAAAACAGATCGGAGGATAACAGGAGATGGAAAATGAAACGAAAAAGCGCAGGAGTTTCATTGGATATGAATACAAGGAAATCGAGGCTGATCCCGGACAGGTATCTTTTCTGATTGACGGATATGAAAATTTCGGCTGGGAGATCGATGAGAATGTGATGAAGAGCGGACTTGAGAAATATCCGGAAAGCGTTCATCCGGGAAAAAGAAAGACGGTGATACGGATGAAAAGGGATCGGAAGATCATCAATAAAATGGAACTTACAAGGCTTCAGAGGAATTTTGAGGCGTGTGTGGCACAGATCAGACTTCTGGAAAAGGAGAAGACGGCCCGCCCGACGATAATGGCGGTGACGGCAGGGGTTCTCGGGACGGCGTTTATGGCAGGCTCTACATTTGCCGTGACAGCGGAACCGCCGCAGATCGCGCTGTGCATCATTCTGGCGGTCCCGGGACTTCTGGGATGGGTGCTTCCTCATTTTCTGTACCGTCTTGGGGTCAGGAAACAGACAGAAAAGATGGCACCATTGATCGAAGAAAAATATGATGAGATCTATGCGATCTGCGAGAAGGGCAGCAAACTTCTGTAATGCGGCTTTCTGCCGGGCGGAGAAATACGTATCCGACCGGCAGGGAGGTCATGTCAGATCTTTTCTGTAGATTTCGCGGAATTCGAGAGGCGCATATTTCATCCGCTTTTCAAACAGATGGCAGAAATGGCTGGTGTTGTCATACCCGATTTTTCTTGAGATAGATACGAGAGAATCTGATGTGTTGATCAGCATCCATTTTGCCTCATTGAGCCGGCGGTCAATCACATAATTAATTGGTGATATTCCGTATACTTTGGAAAATTCATGGCTGATATGGTCTTTGCTGATGTGAAATTCATCGGCGAGCCTGCTTAGAGATATGGGGGAGGCATAGTTCTCGTTTATATAGATCAGAATATCGCGGGCAAAGGAGGAATCCTTCTGTCGCTCTGTCTGCGGATCTGATCGGAAAATGTGATAGTAGACAGAAGTAAGGGCGGCTGCCAGAGTATCGCATATGGTGAGAGATGACGGGGACGGTTTTCTGCGCAGAAGATCCAGCTCACGGAACAGTCCGCAGATAAAATCTTCATGTTTCTCCGCGCGGGTGCGGGGACATACATTTGCGGGGAGCATGAATCCCCGGTCAGGATGATCACAGAGTTTATAATCTGTTATGGCACAGGTCCAGCAGTTTAAGGGATGCGTTGCATCAGATGAGAGGGCGTGAATCGCGCCCTGCTCGATGATGAGAATGCATCCCTTTTCTAATGGATATGTGCTTGTATTAACCGTATATGTCCCGGCGCCCCCTTCGATATACACCAGTTCTGTTTCCGCCTTATGCATGTGATATTGATACTTCCAGGCCGGATTGTCAAAACTGTGTGACAGGCGCGCAAGTCTTGGTCTCGAATCCGGTTCAAATATATTGGTTCTTTCTTTTTCTCCGTACTTTTCCAGGAACATGATAATTTCTCCTCTGATTACAAGATATATATTATAGAATACAGGATAATTCAAATAAAAACAAGAATATAACGAAAATATGCTTAAAATTCAGAAAAATACAGCAGGATAATTATTGCAGACAGCAGATTAGTTTCTGGCGGATAACAGGATAATTCGTATAATTAAGATATCAGAAAGATCCGGACAGATGGATTGTTAAGAATCTGTCATTCCGGCGAAAAAGAAAGGAAGAAAGCAATGAGAAAACCGGAGAAAAAGGGAATAAAAGTTCCTGTAATGACGGCGGCAGAAGCAGTATCGTTCATTGATGACGGCGATACGCTGGCAATCTGCGGGGCGGGCGGAGGAATTGTAGATCCATATACATTGATTCATGCCCTGAAGAAACGCTATGAACAGACGGAGTCACCAAGAGATCTGACGCTCTGGTTTGCCAGTGGGCTTGGAGACCGGGCAGACCGGGGAATATCCCCTCTGGCGCAGAAGGGGCTGGTTAAACGTGCGATTGGCGGACACTGGGGACAGTCTCCCAGGATCTGCGAGATGGCTGAACGCGAGGAGATTGAAGCCTATAATTTCCCCCAGGGAATTATGGCTGAACTGGTGAGAAGCTCCGCGGCAGGACAGCCGGGGCTCCTTTCCCATGTGGGGCTTGGGACATTTATAGATCCCAGACAGCAGGGCGGAAGACTGAATCAGACTACAAAGGAAGATCTGATCCGTCTGATGGAAATTGACGGGAAAGAATGGCTGTTCTATCCGACGATACCGCTGGATGTCTGCTTTATCCGCGCGACAACCGTGGATGAGGAAGGATACGCGTCCATGGAAGATGAGATTACTTACATGGATGTACTGGCGACTGCTCAGGCTGTGCATAATAACGGCGGGCTGGTCATTCTGCAGGCAAAACGCCTGGTAAAAGCGGGAAGTATCCACCCGAGACAGGTGAAGGTACCGGGGTATCTGGTTGATATTGTCGTGATTGACCAGAATCAGGAACAGCTCTACAACGGATCAGACCGTTTCTTCTCCGGAGATTATACAGCTCCGCAGGGAGAGGTGGAACCGCTTCCGCTCAATCAGAGAAAGGTTGTGGCAAGACGTGCCCTTATGGAAGTCAGACCAGGCAATGTAGGGAACGTTGGTGTTGGAATTGCGGACGGTATCGGAACAGTTGCAAGAGAGGAAGGTGTGGGAGAAGCATTCACACTGACTGTTGAGACCGGACCGGTAGGAGGAGCGACAGCGCAGGGCATCTTTTTCGGTGCGAGTGTGAATTCCCGAGCGCTCATGGACATGCCGGCGCAGTTTGATTTCTATGACGGCGGCGGACTGGAAGTGGCGTTTCTGAGTTTTGCGGAAATGGATGCAAAAGGAAATGTCAACGTACACAAGTTTAATGGAAAAATTATGGGAACCGGCGGATTTGTCAATATCTGTGCAGGATCTCACAAGGTTGTTCTGTGCGGCACACTTCGCGCGGGCGGACTGAAGACGGAAGTGGGAGACGGCAGGATTTCCATTGTTCAGGAAGGAAGATTTGAAAAAATGATTCCGCAGTGCGGAGAAATCACCTTTAATGGCGAACAGGCGCTGAAGCAGGGGCAGGAAGTTGTATTTATTACTGAGCGGGCCGTGTTCCGCCTGACAAAAGACGGCGTGATGCTTACAGAGATAGCTCCGGGAGTGGATCTGGAGCGTGATGTAATCGCTCAGATGGGATTCCGGCCGCTGATCTCAGATGAGCTGAAGCTGATGGATGAACGGATTTTCAGGGATGAGCCAATGGGAATCCACGATGAATTTATGAATGCATAACTGTGAAGTGCAGAAAAAAATAAAAGGAGAAAAGAAAATGAAAAAAGAAATCGCAAAAGTAGAAATCCCTCTTCATATCGGAGACACAGCTGAGTTTACGAAAACAGTCAGCGAAACAGATGTTTATCTGTTCGGAGGCATTACAGGCGATTACAGCCAGATGCATTTCAATGAGGAATTCATGAAAAAGACCATGTACGGAACACGTATTGTTCACGGAATTCTGACATTCGCAATCGGATGTACGGCTTCCACAAAAATTCAGGAGCAGGTGAAATCACCGGTTCCGAGCGCTTCTTACGGATATGACAGACTGCGTTTCATTAAACCGGTTTACTTCGGAGATACACTGACATGCCGCTATACAGTAGATCGGATTGAGGAGGAGACAAACCGTACTTTCTCCAAACTGGAAGTGTTCAATCAGCATGGTCAGATTGTTCTCGCGGCAACTCATATCCTGAAATTCTTCCCGCTGGAAGAAGAATAACTTGCACAGGAGATGTGGGAATAGTAGAATAGCATGGCATCCGCCGGAGTGTTATTCCGGCGGAAAGAAAAATTACTGGAGGCAGATGAAAATGAAAATCTGTATGCTTGGAACAGGCTCTCTTGGAAGCACGATCGGCGGAACGCTGGCTCAGGGGGGATCTGAAGTTTATTTTGTAGATCAGTGGAAAGAACATATCGACCGGATCAGAGAGAACGGTCTGCGCATGACGGATGAGAAAGAAGAGTGGACTGTCCGCGTGGACGCCAGAACATCCGCTGAAGATATCGGACCTGTTGATCTTGTGATTGTGCTGGTAAAATCTTTTGCCACACGGGAAGCGGTTGCACAGCTGAAAGAGACGAATGTCATCGGAGAGAATACACTGGTGATGTCTCTTCAGAACGGGCTTGGAAACGAGGAAGCGATCGCTGAGATCGTCGGAGAGAAGAATGTGATCAGCGGGAAAACGTATGTAGGCGGCCGGCTGATCGAGCCGGGATATGTCAGCGCCGGAGTGAAAGGGAAAGATACTTATATCGGTGAACTGACCGGTGAGATTACGGAGCGGATTCAGAAAGTCGCGGATGAGTTCAACCGCGCAGGGCTTCACTGCGAGGTCAGCGGCAACATCCGGGGACTGATCTGGGATAAGCTTCTGATTAATGTAGCTGCCGGGGCTCTCTGCGGAATTACAAGGCTGCCCTACGGACCGCTGTACGAGGAAGCGTATATCAGGGAAACAGCAGTTGCCGCGATTCAGGAAGGAATCGATGTGGCGAAAGCCGCCGGCGTGAAGTTAAAATCCGAAGATCCGGAATATCCGTGGTACGCTGCAAGCGAGGGACTTCCGGGAACGTTTAAGACTTCCATTCTCCAGAGCCTGGAGATGAAGCGGCCCACAGAGATTGATTACATTAACGGTTCTGTCGTAGAGTGGGGAAAGAAATTCGGCATTCCAACACCGGTCAACCAGACGCTGGTGACCTGTGTGAAAGGGATTGAAAAATATCTTCTGGAGTATGAACCGGGACTTGAAGAGAAGGAGAAATAAATATGGCTTCTTATCTGGAACATATGGCGATCCGGGTCAGAGATCTGGATTGGCATATCAGCTTTTTTGAAAAAGTATTTGGAATGACGGTGAAAAAGCAGCTTGGCAAAGCACCGAACAGAAAAGTGTGGCTGCAGAACGGCCTGCAGTTAAATGAGACAACGGATTTTGAAGGGCCGGAAGGACGTGCGGATCATCTTGGAATTATGACAGATGATGTGAACGAAGCGCTCAGAAAAGCATATGAGCTGGGAGGAAAGGAAATGCCTCAGGGGCACAACTGGATCGAACTTCCCGACGGGCTCTGCATCGAAGTGATTATTGATTAAACAGGAGGAACTCAGAATGAAAAAGATACTTATGCTTCACTGTGTAAATCACAATATGTACGGGAAGCGTGATCCGAAGCAGTATGGAACAATTACACTGGATGAAATTAACCGGATGTCGGAAGAGACGGCAAAAGAAGTGGGATATGAGCTGGATACGTTCCAGACGAACCATGAGGGGGAAATGGTTGATAAAATTCACGAAGCCTACTATGCAGGATATGACGGAGTCATCATTAATCCGGGAGCATGGACACATTACAGCTATGCGATTCATGACGCGCTGGAGATCCTGGAGTGCCCGATCATAGAGGTGCATATGTCCAATATCTTCAACCGTGAAGGATTCCGTTCCAATTCTGTGATCGCGCCGGTTGCTACCGGAATGATTGCGGGAATGGAAGAATATGTATATACACTTGCGATCAGAGCGCTGAAGGATATGTTGGGCTGATATTCCGGAGGGAAAACCCTGGGGTATAAATCAATTGTAAAATCAGGAAACAGGTAGAAGTGCCGTCGAAGGGTGAGGAACGCAGATGAGAAAGTTTGCGTTCCTCACCCTTCTTTATTAAAAAAAGGATACTGAATTCGATTTAATGTCAAGCCTTGATATTTTCAGATACAGATGCTAACATTAATTCTAGCGCCGGATACTGACTCTGCATGGAGAACGGGACGGCGGTGGACGAACAGGGCGTTCTGACAACGCCTCAGCAAAAAAGAAAAGAGGAAAACATCATGACAGTAGAAGAATGGCTTGGCGAAGAAAATCAGCTGGGCACTGATATCTGGACAAAAAAATACTGTAACGATGGAGAGACCTTCGATGAATGGATTCAACGGATCAGCGGCGGCAATGAGGAGATTGCCGAGTATATCCGGCAAAAAAAATTCCTGTTCGGAGGCAGAATTCTCTCCAACAGAGGCCTGGATCAGCAGGGAAGGAAAGTGACCTACTCCAACTGTTACGTGGTAGATCCGCCGGAGGATAACATAGAGAGTATTTTCGACTGCGCGAAGAAACTGGCCCGCACGTACAGTTACGGCGGCGGATGCGGAGTGGATATCTCCAGGCTCAGTCCGAGAGGTGCGAAGATCAATAATGCGGCAAAGGAGACCAGCGGTTCTGTTTCTTTTATGGAACTGTATTCCCTGGTGACTGCGCTGATCGGACAAAACGGCAGAAGAGGGGCGCTTATGATCTCCATTGACTGCTCTCATCCGGATGTGGAAGAATTCATAGATCTTAAAACAGATCTTGAGAAAGTGACTAAGGCAAATATTTCCGTACGGATTCACGAGAACTTTATGGAAGCGGTGAAGAAGAACGAGGAATATCTGCTGCATTATACAAGAAAGGCGACAGGGGAAGTGATCGAGCGCCGGATAAACGCGAGAGATCTTTTCCGCAGGATTGCCGAGACGAACTGGGACTATGCGGAGCCGGGAGCATTGTTCTGGGATCGGATTGAGAACTGGAATCTGCTGAGCAACACGAGAGAATTTTCCTATGCCGGAGTAAATCCATGTGCGGAAGAACCGCTGCCGGCAGGAGGAAGCTGTCTTCTCGGAAGCATTAATCTGTCTGAATTTGTACAGAATCCTTTTACCAATCACGCGCAGTTTGATTTCGAAGGATTCAAACACTGTGTTCAGGTGTCTGTACGCGCCCTCAATGAGGTGCTGGAGGAAGGGCTTCCGCTTCATCCGCTGGAGGAACAGCGTCAGAGTGTGGCAGACTGGCGCCAGATCGGACTTGGGATCATGGGACTGGCAGACTGTCTGATCAAATTGGGGCTGACCTATGGAGATGAGGACGCCGTACAGATGTGCGACAATATCGGATTTGCGATGGCAGATTCCGCGATTGCCGCGTCTGCGCTGCTTGCAAAAGAGCTGGGGACATTCCCTAAATGTAATATAGAAGAGATTATGGATACTCCGTTTTTTGGCGCGAATACGACAGAGAAAACACGCGATCTGGTGAAGAGATACGGACTTCGCAATTCGCAGCTTCTGACCATTGCCCCGACGGGAACCCTTTCTACCATGCTGGGAATCTCCGGAGGAATCGAGCCGGTCTATGCAAATTACTATGAGAGAAAGACAGAATCGCTTCACGGAACAGATGTGTACTATAAAGTATATACAAAGATCGTAGAGTCCTATATGAAACAGCATGGCCTGACAAATGATTCTGATCTGCCGGATTATTTCGTGACTGCAATGACTCTGGACTACCGTCAGAGAATCGATATGCAGTCCGCATGGCAGAATCATATTGACGCATCCATCAGTTCCACGGTAAATGTGCCGAACCGGTTTACGGTTGAGGAAACGGAGGGACTGTACCTGTACGCATATGAAAAAGGACTGAAGGGAATTACCATATTCCGCGACGGATGCAAGAGGATCGGTATTCTCAATACCAGTGAGAAGAAGGATACGAAGAAGATTTCAGCAGGTGAAGGCCTGAAACGCGGCGAGATACTTCTGGTTACGGACGATGTGGTCGGAAAGAAGAGAAAGCTGACAACGGGCTGCGGAAGTCTGCACTGCATTGCCCTGTTTGATCCCCATACCGGAGCGCTCCTGGAAACTTATCTGAGCAAGGGATCGACCGGAGGATGCAACAACTTCATGGTAGGTCTTTCACGTATGATCTCTATCAGTGCCCGGGGTGGAATTGATATTGAGACAATTGTGGATCAGCTTAATTCCAGTGGATCCTGTCCGTCTTACACGGCAAGACGTGTGAGCAGGAAGGATACAAGCAAGGGCGCCTGCTGTCCGATGGCGGTTGGAAACGCGCTGATGGATATGTATAATGAAATGCAGGCGGAGCTTGCGCAGAAACAGGGAGATACTGCGGTATCTGCTGCAAAAAAGACGGAAAAGGCGCCGAAACCAAAGGCGGTTACAGCGGAAACAGAGACTGACAAGATGTATTGTCCGGAATGTGGAGAGCCGCTTGTATTTGAGGAGGGATGCAACATCTGCAAATGCTGCGGATGGAGCAAATGTCACTGATTGACTGTTTGTTACGGATGTCGGGCCGGGATTTCACATAGAATCCCGGCCTTCTTAAATGCGGAAAATCTATGTGCCGGGAGGGCAGCCGCTGAGAAACAGCAAAAGAAGAGGCTTAAAAAGGAGAAGGAAAATCGATGAGAGACAAGATTCATTCAATTATGGACTTTGAGTTCAGAATGGACAAAATACAGAATATGCATTTCCACCAGACCCCGGAAATTGTCTATGCCCATTACCTGAGCTCTCTCATTTCCTTCAAAGAACTCCGCTACAACCGCAACGTTCATGGTAGTGGCGATTCCCAGTCCGATTCCGTATACAGTTCTTGATACAAAAAGCAGCCAGAAATTATCTGCCAGAAACCCTGTTACTCCAGATATGACAGCTCCGATCAGAAGCAGTTTCTTCACACTGATCTTTACAACGGCCCACATCTCCCCGCTCTCAGAAAGGTTATCCAGTCTGTCCGCTTCGCTCTCTTCGCACTTCCTGTCGGAAGCTCAGTGAAGCAAAACAGGCTGAAGAAACCGCGAAACGGCGCGGCCGGAAGGACTTACACATAGTATGACTTTCTGACCGCGCCTTTGTTTTTCTCGGTTGATTATTCGATGACTTTCCCAGCCGATAAAGCAGAAAACAGCCCCCTTTCGAAAACCTTTCTGCGGAGGTTGAGGGTGTGGGCAGGGTGACTTCGGAAGGGCATTAGC
>DXGZ01000051.1 GCA_019113645.1 Candidatus Mediterraneibacter vanvlietii
ATTTTTTAAACTTTTAGGAGGAATTAATCATGGCAGTAAAAGTAGCGATTAATGGATTTGGACGTATCGGACGTCTCGCTTTCAGACAGATGTTTGGAGCAGAAGGATTTGAGATCGTGGCAATCAACGACCTTACATCCCCGAAAATGCTGGCTCACTTACTGAAATATGACTCAACACAGGGCAAATATGCACTGGCTGACAAAGTTGAGGCTGGAGAGGATTCCATCATTGTTGACGGAAAAGAGATCAAAATCTACGCAATGGCTAACGCAGCAGAGCTTCCGTGGGGAGAAATCGGCGTTGACGTTGTTCTGGAGTGTACAGGATTCTACACATCCAAAGCAAAAGCACAGGCTCACATCGATGCAGGTGCTAAGAAAGTTGTTATCTCCGCTCCGGCTGGAAACGACCTTCCGACAATCGTTTACAATGTAAACCACGAGAACCTTACAAAGGATGACAACATCATTTCTGCTGCATCCTGTACAACAAACTGCCTCGCTCCGATGGCAAAAGCTCTGAATGACCTTGCACCGATCAAATCCGGTATCATGTGTACAATCCACGCTTACACAGGCGATCAGATGACACTTGACGGACCGCAGAGAAAAGGCGATCTGAGAAGATCACGTGCAGCTGCTTGCAACATCGTTCCGAACAGCACAGGTGCTGCAAAAGCTATCGGTCTTGTTATTCCGGAACTGAACGGCAAACTGATCGGATCCGCTCAGCGTGTTCCGACTCCGACAGGATCTACAACAATTCTGACAGCAGTTGTTGAGGGTGAAGTTACAGTTGATCAGATCAACGCAGCTATGAAAGCAGCTTCAAACGAGTCCTATGGATACAACACAGACGAGATCGTTTCCAGCGATATCGTAGGTATGACATATGGTTCTCTGTTCGACGCTACACAGACAATGGCTCTGCCGACAGGCGATGGAAACACAGAGGTTCAGGTTGTTTCTTGGTATGACAACGAGAACTCTTACACAAGCCAGATGGTAAGAACAATCAAATACTTCGGAAAACTGCTTGAGGCTTAATTCATTCTTCTGAATGAGGACAGGCTTTCGGAGATCATTCTGAATAATTGACTCACAATAGGGTCCGGTCTTGTTGTAGGACCGGACCCTGTTTATTCTACAGGAGAATTAAAGTGGGCCCGCCCACTTTGTTTTTCAGTTCGATTAAAAACAGGAGGCTATAAAAATGGCAGCACTTAACAAAAAATCAGTAGACGATATCAACGTAAAGGGCAAAAGAGTCCTTGTAAGATGTGACTTCAACGTACCGCTTCAGGATGGAAAAATCACAGACGAGAACCGTATCGTTGCAGCTCTTCCGACAATCAAGAAACTGATCGCAGACGGCGGAAAAGTGATTCTCTGCTCACATCTCGGAAAACCGAAGGGAGAGCCGAAACCGGAACTGTCTCTTGCACCGGTTGCAGTAAGACTTTCCGAACTGCTCGGACAGGAAGTAAAATTCGCGGCTGATCCGGAAGTTGTAGGACCGAACGCAAAAGCAGCGGTAGAGGCTATGAAAGACGGAGATGTTGTTCTTCTTGAGAATACACGTTACAGAGCAGAAGAGACAAAGAACGGAGAGGCATTCTCCAAAGAGCTTGCTTCACTCTGCGATGTATTTGTAAATGACGCATTTGGAACAGCTCACAGAGCTCACTGCTCAAACGTTGGTGTTACACAGTATGTTGACACAGCAGTTGTAGGATACCTTATGCAGAAAGAGATCGATTTCCTCGGAAACGCTGTAGAGAATCCGGAGAGACCGTTCGTTGCAATCCTCGGCGGATCCAAGGTTTCCAGCAAGATCTCCGTTATCAACAACCTGCTTGAGAAAGTAGATACTCTGATCATCGGAGGAGGTATGTGCTTCACATTCACAAAAGCGCAGGGCGGAAATGTCGGAAATTCTCTCCTTGAGGAAGATTACCTTCAGTATGCGCTTGACATGATCAAAAAAGCGGAAGAGAAAGGGGTAAAACTGCTTCTTCCGGTTGACGCTGTAGCGGCAGACGCATTCTCCAATGACGCCAATACAAAGGTTGTTGCTCAGAACGAAATCCCGGACGGATGGATGGGACTTGACATCGGACCTGAGACAGCGAAGATGTATGCTGAGGCTGTTAAGACAGCTAAGACTGTTGTATGGAACGGACCGATGGGATGCTTCGAGATGCCGAAGTTCGCTGATGGAACAAAGACAGTTGCAGAAGCTCTTGCAAATACAGACGCTGTCACAATCATTGGCGGCGGCGACTCCGCAGCAGCTGTAAACCAGCTCGGCTACGGTGACAAGATGACACATATCTCCACAGGCGGCGGCGCTTCCCTCGAATTCCTCGAAGGAAAGGAACTGCCAGGTGTGGCAGCAGCTAACGATCGCTAAGCGGCATATCTGATCCAACTACTGCGTTAGATGCGGCTCAACGTACCTGATGTGTACGACTTCGCCGCATCTGCCTTGTATTTGAATCACCTCCAGCGCTTATCGAAAGCGATGGAATACAAATATATAACAAGGAGAAAATAAAAATGGCAAGAAAGAAAATTATTGCAGGTAACTGGAAAATGAACAAAACTCCGAGCGAGGCAGTTGCTCTCGTAGAGGAGTTAAAACCGCTTGTGGCAAACGAGGAAGTTGACGTAGTATTCTGCGTTCCGGCAATCGATATCGTACCGGTTGTAGAGGCTGTAAAAGGCACGAACATCCAGGTTGGCGCTGAGAACATGTATTTTGAGGAGAGTGGAGCTTACACAGGTGAGATCGCTCCGGCTATGCTTGTAGACGCAGGTGTTAAATACGTTGTTCTCGGACATTCCGAGAGAAGAGATTATTTCGGCGAGACAAACGAAGACGTGAACAAGAAAGTCCTCAAAGCTCTTGAGCACGGCATCACACCGATCATGTGCTGCGGCGAGACTCTGGAGCAGAGAGAGCAGGGCGTGACTATGGATTTCATCCGTCAGCAGGTTAAAGTAGGTCTTCAGAATGTAACAGCTGACCAGGCTAAGACAATGGTAATCGCATACGAGCCGATCTGGGCAATCGGAACAGGCAAAACAGCTACTACAGAGCAGGCTGAAGAAGTATGCAAGGGTATCCGCGAATGCATTGCTGAAGTTTATGATGAGGCTACAGCTGAGGCAATCCGTATCCAGTACGGCGGATCTGTCAATGCGGGAAATGCAGCAGAACTGTTCGCACAGGCTGACATTGATGGCGGTCTTGTAGGCGGAGCGTCACTGAAAGCAGATTTCGGAAAAATCGTAAATTACAAATAATTTTGTAATCAGGCGGACACAGTTTTTTGCTGTGTCCGTTTTTTGCCTTATATCCCGCTGAATGTCCCGGAAAAGGGACGGCTGGAACGAGCAAACAACAGGAGATTTTCAGACTTGGGTTCCCTGCTTATGGAAAAGAATCAGGAAAGGATGGGAAGGTCGGGATCAAGTCTGCCGACCGGATAGATATGGGATTTTCAAAAGATTTTCTCTGGGGCGGCGCTACGGCTGCCAATCAGTGCGAAGGCGCATGGAATGTGGATGGAAAAGGGGTTTCTGTATCTGATATCTGTACAGGCGGAAAGTTCGGACAGAGCAAACGTATTACACCCGTGCTCGAGGAGGGAACGTTTTATCCAAGCCGCGAGGCAATTCAGCACTATGACAGATTCCGTGAAGATATCGCGCTTTTTGCAGAAATGGGATTCAAATGCTACCGTTTCTCGATTGCATGGACAAGAATCTTCCCGAACGGGGATGAGACAGAGCCGAACGAGGCGGGTCTGAAACATTACGAAGAAGTGATCGATGAGTGTCTGAAATACGGTATTGAGCCTCTGATCACAATTTCGCACTACGAAGTACCGTTCGGACTGACAAAGAAATGCAACGCGTGGGTCAGCAGGGATATGATCGGATATTACCTGAATTACTGCCGCGCTATTTTTGAACGCTATAAAGGCAAAGTGAAATACTGGCTGACGTTTAATGAAATCAACAGTTCAGTGGCTCCGATGGGAGCGCTTCTGAATCAGGGAATTCTCAATGACCTTGAGCATCCGACCGAATTCATGAATCAGCCGGATATTCCGCAGCAGAGATTTCAGGGACTGCATCATATGTTCATCGCATCTGCGCTTGCTGTGAAAATGGCGCATGAGATCGATCCGGAGTACAAAGTCGGAAATATGATGATCTACTCCGCGGCATACCCGTTGACCTGCAAGCCGGACGATGTGCTCGCATGTCAGAAATACAACAGGCTTCACAACTATTACTGTACAGACGTACAGGCAAGAGGCGCATATGCTGCATATGCAGAGTCGCTTCAGAAAGAGCTTGGCGTTACGATCGAGAAACAGCCGGGCGATGATGAAATCCTCAAAGAGGGAACGGTTGATTTCATAAGCTTCTCGTACTACATGTCATCCTGCCAGACAGCAGATCCGGACAAGAAAGGCGGAGAAGGAAACATCCTCGGAGGAGTACCCAACCCGTATCTGGAAGCGTCTGACTGGGGATGGCAGATCGATCCGCAGGGGCTGAAATATGCGCTGAATGATTTGAGCGACCGCTATCAGCTGCCGCTGATGGTTGTGGAAAACGGACTCGGAGCAAAGGATACGATCGAGGAAGACGGCTCCATTAATGACGATTACCGGATCGATTATCTGAGACGCCACATCGAGCAGATGAAAGAAGCAGTGGATGAGGGCGTGGATCTGATGGGATATACGCCGTGGGGCTGCATCGATCTGGTATCCGCTTCAACGGGAGAATACGCGAAGCGTTACGGTATGATCTATGTGCGAAGATATGACGATGGTACAGGCGATTTCGCACGCTTGAAGAAGAAATCCTTCTACTGGTATAAGAAAGTGATTGAGACAAACGGAGAAGAACTGTAATGACCGGAAAGAATAAGATTATATTCCTTGATGTGGACGGAACCCTTGTTGACTACGAGGGGCGTGTACCGGTGAGTGCTGTGGAAGCAGTCCGCGGAGCGAGAGCAAACGGACACAAGGTGTATATCTGTACGGGAAGAAGCCGTGCGGAGGTGTATCCGGAGATCTGGGAGATTGGTCTGGACGGGATGATCGGCGGCAATGGAAGTTATATAGAGGATCGGGGCAGTGTGGTCATGCACCGCCATCTCTCCGCAGAGCAGTGCAGCCAGATCGTGGACTGGCTGCACGAACGGAACCTGGAATTCTATCTGGAGTGCAATGCAGGTCTCTTCGGAAGCGAGAACTTTGAGACCGCGGGAGAACCTGTGATACAGCTCTACAGCAGGAGAAAAGGGAAGGAGATATCAGGTGTGCATACGGTGCGCCAGGCGTTTCCGCATATGATCTTTGGCGCAGAGCTTTACAGGGATGATGTGAATAAGATCAGCTTTATTCTGGATTCCTATCAGGATTATCTTGATTCCAGGGACAGATTCCCGGACCTCAAGGCAGGAACCTGGGGCGGCGCGGGCGAAACAGCCCTGTTCGGCGATCTGGCACTGAAAGAGATCGATAAAGCATATGCCATGGATGTTCTTTTGGAGCATCTCGGCGCTTCTCTGGAGGATACCATTGCAGTCGGCGATGCAAAAGTGGATATTCCCATGCTGGAGCACAGCAGTTTCGGCATCTCCATGGGCAACGGAGGACCGGAGATCCGGGCAATGGCTGATTATGTGACCGATGATGTGGAACATGACGGGCTTTGGAAGGCATTTTCCCATCTGGGGCTTTTGTAACCTCTGTCTTGAAAAATCTGCGGAAAGCAGGTACAATAGTTTACGGGACAAAGCGCCCAAATGTACAACAAAAGGAGATATGGAAATGAGTAAGAAACCAACCGTATTGATGATATTAGACGGCTACGGCTTAAGAAATGACAGCCATGGCAACGCAGTAGCTGAAGCTGCTACGCCGGTCATGGATAAACTGATGGCAGAGTGCCCGTTTGTAAGAGGAAACGCAAGCGGAATGGCAGTCGGACTTCCGGACGGCCAGATGGGCAACTCCGAGGTAGGCCACCTGAACATGGGTGCCGGACGTATTGTATACCAGGATCTGACCAAGATCACAAAAGCAATCCAGGACGGAGATTTTTTCGAAAATAAAGCACTTCTGGATGCGTGCGAAAATGTAAAGAAGAACAACTCCGCGCTTCACATGATGGGACTTGTATCCGATGGCGGAGTACACAGCCACAACACACATATTTACGGTCTGCTTGAACTTGCAAAAAGACAGGGGATCGAGAAAGTGTATGTACACTGTTTCCTGGATGGACGTGACACACCTCCGGCATCCGGAAAAGAATATGTGGAAGAGCTGGAAGCGAAAATGAAAGAGATCGGCGCAGGTGAAGTTGCAACCGTAGCAGGACGTTACTATGCAATGGACAGAGATAATCGCTGGGATCGTGTGGAGAAAGCTTACAGAGCGCTCGTAAACGGCGAGGGCGTGGAAGCCGCATCTGCGACAGAAGGAATTCAGGCATCTTATGACAAGGAAGTGACAGACGAGTTCGTGGAGCCGATGGTGATTATGAAAGACGGAGCTCCGACAGCAACCGTAAAAGACGGAGACTCCATCATCTTCTTTAACTTCCGCCCGGACCGTGCAAGAGAAATCACGAGAACTTTCTGTGATGATGAGTTTACCGGCTTTGACAGAGGCGCCAGAGTGAAGACAACCTATGTATGCTTCACAGAATATGATGTCACAATTCCGAATAAACAGGTGGCGTTCGTAAAAGAAGAGATTACAAATACATTCGGAGAGTTCCTTGCAGCTCACAATCTGAAACAGGCGCGTATTGCTGAGACTGAGAAGTATGCGCACGTGACATTCTTCTTCAACGGCGGCGTTGAGGAGCCGAATCCGGGTGAAGACAGAATCCTTGTAAAATCACCAAAGGTTGCAACTTATGACCTGAAACCGGAAATGAGCGCATATGAAGTCTGCGATAAACTGGTGGAAGCGATCAAATCAGGAAAATACGATGTTGTGATTATTAACTTCGCAAATCCGGATATGGTTGGACATACAGGCGTTGAGGCGGCAGCAATAAAAGCCATCGAAGCAGTTGACGAGTGCGTTGGCAAAGCTGTGGAAGCGGTGAAAGAAGTGGATGGACAGATGTTTATCTGCGCGGATCACGGAAACGCTGAACAGCTGATCGATGAGGAGACAGGAGAGCCGTTTACAGCTCATACGACAAATCAGGTGCCGTTTATCCTTGTAAATGCGGATCCGGCATATAAACTCAGAGAGGGCGGATGCCTTGCGGACATTGCTCCGACACTGATTGAGCTTATGGGCATGGAACAGCCGAAAGAAATGACAGGAAAATCACTGCTTGTAAAATAATATCTTGAAAGCAGGCTGAATGACAGACGGCCTGCAGAGTGAAGGGAGAATCCCGAGTGCTCCACAGCCAGGCAGAGAATGGTTTGGAGCACCCGGGGTATCTTTGATTATAAGGGAGAGTGCAGCAGGAGGGAGAATCCGTATGGATGAGAAGCAAGTGCAGAAACGTCTGAAAAAGACAGTGAAATATGCTGTGTTGACAGTTGTTGTTCTTTTGATCACAGCGATATTTCTGGTGCTGTTTCTAAACAGTACGGTAAGACGAACCGTAGATGAGCAGATGAGAAACGAGACGGATGAATATGTGAGACGGGTGAATAAACAGGTATCTGCGGATTTACAGCTGCTGGAGACAGTGGCAAGCCTGCTTGGGGACAGCGGCATAACAGAGTCAGATGGGTTTTCCGAGATCATGGAACATGCGTACGAACAGAATGATTTTCTGACCATGGGTTATTTTTCCGCATCAGGAGACGGCGTTGTGGTATCTGTTGACGGTGCACAGGCGATGATGCTGGATGAAAACCAGACAGAAATTCAAAGTGTGGCTTCTGAGGCGTTTGGAGGAAAGACTGTGATTTCGGATCTTTTCTGGAGCTCGCTTACAGACGAAACAGTCTTTGTATACGGAATTCCGGTTATCGAAAACGGAGAGGTCAGAGGTGCGCTGTGCGCCAGCGATCATGTGGAGATTTTTACGGATATATTGAACGGAAAGCGTGTGATGGGAGGAAGCGGACGGATTCATATGCTGAGTCAGAACGGTGATTTTCTCATCCGATTCGGAGAGGCTGTTGTGAGGGAAAAGCCGGTCAGTATATTTGAGTCGCCATACCTCCAGGAGTACGAGTGTGCGGAAATACAGAGAAAAATGCAGGAGAATCAGGAAACATGGTTTTCCTTCCGTTATGACAGAAAAACATATCGGGCGTTTCTTGAACCTGTAGGAATCAATGGCTGGTATCTTTTCTGTGTAAACTCAGTGGATGAAAGCAGTGCCCTCATGCTTTTTACGGTAAAGGTCACGGGCTGCATCTTTGCAGGCGTACTGGCGATTATCGCGCTCTGGCTCGTTTTTGCCCAGCGGGTGGTCAGGAAGAATACCCGTGAACTGCAGGAACTGGCGTATTATGACACGCTGACCGGTGCGAATAATTTCTCGTATTTCAGACAACTGGCGGGGGAGCGGATGCGGGAAACCGCAAACTGTACTATTGTGTCTCTGAATATTCATCAGTTTAAATTTCTGAATGAAATGTTCGGAAAAGAACGGGCTGATAAACTGCTCTGCCATGTGGCGGATACGATTAAGAGCTCTCTGAAATATGATGAGTTGTTCTGCCGTGAGAGTGCTGACTACTTTTACCTGTTTCTGAGAGATACGGGCAGGGAGCAGATCAGGAAGCGGCTTGAGAAAATAATGGAAAAATCGGCGCAGTATTCAGCGGACAGCAGAGAAGGATACCATGTGTTCCTGTACTGCGGCGCTGTGATATCCAGTAAAGATGAAGTGGTTTATACGCTGGACCAGATGATGACGCATGTCATGTTCGCTCTGGCCAAAGCACATGAGACCCACCAGAACAATGTGTGGTTTTTCGATACAAAGCTCCATGAGAAAGAGAAAATGGACAACTATGTGGAAGGGCATATGTATCAGGCCCTGGAAAATGAAGAATTCCTCCTTTACCTGCAGCCGAAGATCGATCTGAGGACAGGCGGGATCGGAAGCGCGGAGGCACTGGTGCGCTGGCAGAAAAAAGACGGCAGCATGATTTATCCGGGAGAGTTTATACCGGTCTTTGAGAATAACGGATTCTGCACAAAACTGGATATCTATATGGTGGAGAAAGTATGCCGCTGCATCAGGGACTGGATTGACAGTGGATTTGATCCGATTCCGATTTCTGTCAACCAGTCAAAAGCAGTTTTGTTCGAAAAGGATTATATCGGAAGAATAGAAGCTGCTGTCAGAAAATACAATATTTCTCCGAAGCTGATTACGCTTGAAATACTTGAAGGCGCTGCGCTGGAAAACGCGGAGGAGCTCAACGAAAAAATACAGATACTGAAGGAAGATGGGTTCTGTATCTCAATGGATGATTTCGGAAGTGGATATTCCTCATTGAATACACTGTCCCGCATCAATATCAGTGAACTGAAACTGGATCGTGCATTTTTGAAAGAGGCGGCGGAAGATCAGAACGGAAAGAGCAAAGTGATTCTTGAACAGATCACAAAAATGGCGCAGAAACTGCATATCCGCACTGTCGTGGAAGGCGTGGAGACAGAGGAAAATGACCGGATGATCCGGGAACTGGGCTGCGATTACGGACAGGGCTATTATTATGGAAGGCCGGTCAGCGCCGAGGAATTCACAGAGAAGCTGTATGGGACAAAAGGAGTATTATAAATATGGGTGAAAGACTGACAAAAAGTGACGTGGAGAAAATCCAGGCAGAGATTGAGCACCGCAAGCTCGTAGAGCGGAAAGAACTGATTGAAGCTGTGAAGGAAGCAAGGTCTCACGGAGATCTGAGCGAGAATTTTGAATATCACGCTGCAAAGAAGGAGAAAAACAGAAACGAGAGCCGGATCCGTTATCTGGAAAGAATGCTGAAAACCGCTGTTATTGTAGAAGACCATTCCAAGGCGGATGAAGTGGGACTGAATAATACGGTGGAACTATACTGTGAGGATGACGATGAGGTTGAGACATACCGGATCGTGACATCAGTGCGCGGAAGTTCCCTGAACGGGCTGGTCAGCATCGAATCTCCGATCGGAAAGGCACTTCTCGGACATAAAGAGGGCGACAGAGTCTACGTGAAAGTGAATGATGATTTTGGATACTATGTCGTGATCCGGAAAGTGATCAAGACAGACAGCGAGGAGAACGATCAGATCAGAAGCTATTGAGAGGAAGAAAAGAAGTTACTGACAGGAAGGAAATAAGAGATGAAATATACAACAGTTCTGTTCGACCTTGACGGTACGATTACAGATTCGAAACCGGGAATCCTGAACAGTATCCGGTATGCCCTGAAAAAATACGGACTGCAAGTGCCGTCTGATGAAGTCCTCCAGACATTTATCGGACCGCCGCTGAAAGAACAGTTTCAGGAAGTGTTCGGCCTGACAGAAGAAGAGAGCATTCAGATGGTTGCAGCGTACAGAGAATATTATGCTGAGAAAGGAATCTTTGAAAACCGGGTGTACGAAGGCGTTCCGGAAATGCTGGAGAAACTGAAGAATCATGGGATGCGGATTGTTATGGCAACAGCAAAGCCCGAGCTGTACGCAGAAAGAATCGCAGAACATTTCGAGTTTGACCGTTATTTTGATTTTATCGGCGGAGCATGCATGGACGGACGCAGGACAGATAAGCACGAAGTGATCGAGTATGTGCTGAAGACCTGCGGCATCAAAGACCGCGGCGTACAGTTATGGTCGGAGACCGCAGACACGATATGGAAGGCGCGGGGCAGGCGGGAATAGCCAGCCTCGGCGTGCTCTACGGATATGGCAGCAGACAGGAACTGGAAACAGCCGGAGCCGGGATGCTGGCAGAAGATCCGGCAGAAGCGGCAGAGCTGATATTGTCTGAAAAGTAACCTGATACGGATCACTGTATTTTACATAAAATTTGCATATCGAAAAGAATAGTTTTTACATCCTTTCCTTATAATAAAATCAACAAAATAAAAAGGCGGCAGAACAATTCGCGGATGAGCTGCTGCTGAAAGAAATGAGGAGTAAGGATGTACAGAGGATTATGGAATTTTATAACCAGATATATGGATAACAGTCATGCAGTATCCGTTTTTCTTCCGATCATGATAATCGGATGGACACTCGCGGGAGTCGCAGTCGGATTGGCTTTCTGTCTGGCCACGGGAACAGAAGTGGTAAGCGCGCTTGCTGACCTGGTCTGCGCCGGAGGATACGCAGGACTGATCCTGGGACTCTTTGGGGGAGCATTCTTCCTCTACAGGAGAGATGTGTGAAATCGATCTTTCTTACACTGATAATCTAAGAATTTCTGCATTTTAACGGAAAACGTACGCCGGAACCCCGGTATCCCTCGCGGACGCGCTTTCGCTCGGGCCGCAGACGCAGCGGTACATAAGATCGCAAAATACGCGATCTAAGTACCGGCGCTGCTCTACGGTCCTTGAGGGACACCGGGGTTCCGGCTTGTCTTATTCAGAATGAAGCAATCGGCTTGATTTATCGCTTAACGGTTTCGCGTTATGATCTGTTTTCGGAAACGGAACTGTGTTCCAGGTTTTTGAATGCCGTAGACAGCATCAGCTTGATTCTGTTCAGCTGGTTTACTTCACTTGCACCCGGATCGAAGTCGATTGCCACTACGTTTGAGTGGGGGTATCTCCTTCTCAGTTCTTTGATAACACCTTTTCCTACCACGTGGTTCGGAAGGCATGCGAAAGGCTGGGTACACACGATGTTTCCTGCGCCGCTGTGGATCAGCTCCAGCATCTCTCCGGTCAGGAACCATCCTTCACCTGTCTGGTTTCCGATGGATACGATATCGGATGCCATCTTCGCCAGATCTTCGATATGTGCCGGCGGGGTAAAGTGCTTGCTCTCCGCGAATGCTTTTGTCGCCGGTGCGCGCAGCCATTCCACTGCCTTGATTCCCAGATTTCCGATCAGTGCCTTGGACTTCTTGAATCCAAGATGAGATACCTTGAAGTTCTGGTTGTAGAAGCAGTACTGCATGAAGTCGATCAGATCCGGAACCACTGCCTCAGCGCCTTCTGCCTCGAGCAGGTCAACCAGGTGGTTGTTGGCTGCCGGGAGGAATTTGACAAGGATCTCACCGACTACACCGACACGGGGCTTCTTGATATCAAGGATCTCAAGGTTGTCGAAATCCTGGATGATATCGCGGCAGAGCTTTTTGAACTGCCGGCGGGAAGGATAACCTTCGGATACGAATTTTTTAACAACTTCTGCCCATTTTCTGTGCATTGCGTTGGTTGAGCCGGGTACTGCTTCGTATGGACGCATCCGGTAAACACATTTCATGAAGATATCTCCGAATACAGCTGCGTAGGCAATGCGGACTGCCAGGGGCAGCGTGATCTTGAATCCCGGGTTGGACTCCAGGCCGCTTAAGTTGATGGAGATGACCGGAATGTGTCCGTATCCGGCTTTTTTCAGTGCGCGGCGGATGAATCCGATGTAGTTGGATGCGCGGCAGCCGCCGCCGGTCTGGCTGATAATGACTGCCAGGTGGTCTGTGTCATAATTTCCGGACAGGATAGCGTCCATGATCTGTCCGACAACAATGAGGGACGGATAGCATGCATCGTTGTTTACATATTTCAGTCCCATGTCAACTGCCTGTTTGTTGTCATTCGGAAGCACTTCGATCTTGTATCCGGCAGCTTTGAAGGCAGGCTCCAGAAGCTCAAAGTGAATCGGTGACATCTGCGGGCAGAGGATGGTATGTGTCCTGCGCATCTCTTTTGTAAACGGCACTTTTTCAATGGAAGCCGGACGGATTGTGCGCTCGGTTTTTCTCTGTTCTCTGACGCGGATTGCGGCGAGAAGAGAGCGGACACGGATGCGGGCGGCCCCCAGGTTGTTGACCTCATCGATTTTCAGCGTCGTATAAATCTTGTCAGAACCTGTCAGGATGTCGGCCACCTGGTCGGTTGTGACAGCATCCAGACCGCATCCAAAGGAGTTCAGCTGGATCAGGTCAAGGTTCTCTGTGGTCTTTACATAGTTTGCCGCAGCGTACAGACGGGAATGGTACATCCACTGATCCATTACATTCAGCGGGCGCTCTACCTGGTGCAGGTGAGAGATGGAGTCCTCTGTCAGCACGGCAATATTATAGGAAGTGATCATCTCGGGAAGACCGTGGTTTACTTCCGGATCGATGTGATACGGACGTCCGGCGAGGACGATACCGCGGTTTCCGGTCTCGTTTAAGAACTTGATTGTCTCCTCACCCTTGCGTCTCATATCCTCGCGGCATGCGGCGAGTTCTACCCATGCGTCATGGACAGCGGATTTGATTTCACTGTCAGAGAGGGAGAATTTCTCGCCCAGCTCATCAATGAGACGGTAGGAGATGGTCTCTTCATTCTGCAGGGACAGGAAAGGATGGATGAAATCAACTTCCCCCTGCACGATAGGATCCATGTTGTTCTTGATGTTCTCCGGGTAGGAGGTGACGATCGGGCAGTTGTAGTGATTGTTGGCATCTTCAAATTCATTCCTCTCGTAAGGAATGGAAGGATAGAAAATGTGTTTTACGCCTTTGTTGATCAGCCACTGCACATGTCCGTGGGCCAGTTTTGCCGGGTAACACTCGGACTCGCTGGGGATGGACTCGATACCCAGTTCATATATCTTACGCGTGGAAGCGGGAGAGAGGACAACGCGGAAGCCCAGTTTTGTGAAAAATGTAAACCAGAACGGGTAGTTCTCGTACATATTCAGTACACGCGGAATTCCGATTTCGCCCCGTTTCGCTTCAGACTCCGGAAGGGGTTCGTAATCAAAATAGCGATGGAGCTTGTAGTCAAACAAGTTCGGCATAGTATTTTTTGATTTTTCCTTTCCGAGTCCGCGTTCGCAGCGGTTTCCTGTAATGAACCTGCGTCCGCCGCTGAAATGGTTGATTGTCAGACGGCAGGTGTTGGTACAGCCGCGGCATTTGGTCATTGTTGTTGAGTATTCCATTGACTTGATATCGTCGATGGAGAGCATGGTTGTGCCTTCGCAGTCTGTGTAGCGCTCTCTTGCGATCAGAGCAGCCCCGAATGCACCCATGATACCTGCGATATCCGGTCGGATCGCCTCACAGTCAGCGATCTTCTCAAAGCTTCGAAGTACAGCGTTATTGTAAAATGTACCGCCCTGGACAACGATGTGGCTGCCGAGTTCAGAAGCGCTGGACACTTTGATAACCTTAAAAAGCGCGTTCTTGATGACTGAGTAGGCGAGTCCTGCGGAGATGTCCGCTACGGAAGCGCCTTCCTTCTGCGCCTGTTTTACTTTTGAGTTCATGAACACTGTACAGCGGGTTCCCAGATCAATCGGATTCTGGGCATAGAGCGCTTCATGCGCGAAGTCTTCCACGCTGTAGTTCAGAGATTTTGCGAATGTTTCGATAAAGGAACCGCAGCCTGAGGAGCAGGCTTCGTTCAGCTGGACACTGTCTACGGTCTGATTTTTGATCTTGATGCATTTCATATCCTGGCCGCCGATATCGAGGATACAGTCCACGTCAGGCTCAAAGAATGCGGCGGCATAGTAGTGAGCAACTGTTTCTACTTCGCCTTCGTCCAGCATCAGAGCTGCCTTGATCAGCGCCTCTCCGTAACCGGTGGAACAGGAGTGTACGATCTCCACGCCTTCCGGAAGCTGGCTGTAGATATCCTTGATCGCCGAGATTGTGGTGCCAAGGGGATCTCCGTCATTGTTGTGATAGAAGGAGTAGAGGAGTGTTCCGTCCTCGCCTACCAGTGCTGCTTTTGTCGTTGTGGAACCGGCGTCAATGCCGAGAAATGCTTTTCCCCGGTAACTTGCCAGGTCTTTGACCGGCACCTGATGCTTCGCGTGACGCGCGATGAATTCCTCGTATTCCGCGTTTGTCGCAAAGAGAGGATCCAGACGTTCCACCTCGATTTCCATTTTTACTTTTTTGGCCAGACGGTTCTGGAGTTCGCGAAGAGCAACAGGAGTGTCCTTCTTCGAATTGAGCGCGGAACCAATGGCGGCGAACAAGTGTGAATGGTTCGGCGCAATGATGTGTTCGTCATCCAGTTTCAGTGTGCGGATAAACGCCTCTCTTAACTCAGAGAGGAAATGAAGCGGTCCTCCGAGAAACGCCACATGTCCGCGGATCGGTTTTCCGCAGGCAAGACCGCTGATCGTCTGGTTGACCACTGCCTGGAAGATGGATGCGGCGAGGTCTTCCTTGGATGCGCCGTCATTGATAAGCGGCTGGATGTCGGATTTCGCGAACACACCGCAGCGGGCAGCGATGGAGTAGAGCGCTTTGTAGTTTTTCGCATATTCATTCAGACCGGATGCGTCTGTCTGAAGAAGAGACGCCATCTGGTCAATGAAAGAACCTGTACCGCCGGCACAGACTCCGTTCATTCTCTGTTCTACATTTCCACCTTCAAAATAGATGATCTTCGCATCCTCGCCTCCAAGCTCGATTGCAACGTCTGTCTGCGGAGCATAGTCCTGCAGCGCAGTGGAGACAGCGATTACCTCCTGTACAAAAGGAACGCCCAGATTTTTGGCGAGTGTAAGTCCGCCGCTTCCTGTGATGACGGGAGATACCTGGATTGGACCGAGCTTATAGAGGGCACGTCCGAGCAGATCAGATAAAGTCTCCTGAATATTGGCATAATGCCGTTCATAATCAGAGAAAAGAACTTCGTTTTCTTCGTCCAGAATCGCAATTTTTACTGTTGTGGAGCCGATATCGATTCCAAGAGTATGTAATTCTTTCAGATTCATTGTATAATCTCCATTCTTATGTACTAATAATTTATATGAGTTATTTCCTATTAAATGCATTTCCGCATTTTGAGACAAATTACATTATACGACATATATTTTAAAAAGACAATCGTTAATATTATGCGGGATTGCAAAATAATGCCACCTCTTCTGGCTATTTTATATAAAGATCCTGCCTGACGCCGGAAAAGGGCAATATCTGTTTGACAAACGCAGGAAGGAAAGATAAAATTGTATAGGATTAAAAACAAAAAATAAAAAAGTAAGGAGAAATCGCATTTGAACTGGCTGGATAAATTAGAGAGAAAATTCGGGCGTTACGCAATACCTAATCTGACCGTCTATCTGCTGGTCGGATATGTGATCGGCTTTGGAATTGTTAATCTGATGCCGAATATGATCACCTGGCTTACTCTGGAGCCGGGGCTTATTTTGAGGGGACAGATCTGGAGGATTATCTCGTGGGTGTTAATCCCGCCGACTTCCAATCTGATCTCGATTGTATTTCTGGTGCTGCTGTACTATTCGCTGGGCTCAGCGCTGGAGCACACCTGGGGAACTTTCAGGTATAATGTGTATATTTTTTCGGGAATCCTGTTTACTGTTATCGCGGTATTCGGACTGTACGGATATTTTTATTTCCGGTACGGCGTGGAAATCCCGCTTTCCAGTGTGGGTCTGGTGAGCACGAATTATGTCACCATGTCCATATTCCTTGCATTTGCAGCCATCTATCCGGATATGGAAGTGCTTCTGTACTTTATTATTCCGATCAAGATGAAATGGATGGCCATCGTATATGCAGTGATGGCGGTTTACTATTTTGTGACAGGCAGTATTGTAGAGCGGGTTGCTATCGGGGCATCTCTGCTGAATTTTGTGATTTTCTTCCTGTCGAGCAGGAACATGAGGCGTTTCGGGCCGAGAGAGCAGGCCAGAAAGGCGAAATTCAGACGCCAGTCCGCGCCCCATATGAAATATGCAAACGGGGCAAAGCACAGATGCGCAGTCTGCGGAAGGACAGAGCTGGACGATCCGTGCCTGGAATTCCGTTTCTGCTCAAAATGTAATGGGAATTATGAATATTGTCAGGATCACCTGTTCACTCACGAACATGTGAAATGACAGAGCGCCCGCCTGCGGGCAGTTATTGGAAATTGAAATCAAACATCAAAGGAGTGCATGAATTTTATGAAGAAGACAAAAGTAGTTTGTACAATGGGACCAAACACAAATGATAAGGAACTGATGAGAAAACTGATTCAGAACGGAATGGATGTTGCCCGTTTCAACTTCTCCCACGGAGATCATGAGGAACAGAAATTCCGTATGGATCTGTTAAAGCAGCTCCGCGCAGAGGAACACAGCAATACGGCGATTCTTCTCGATACAAAAGGTCCGGAGATCCGTACAGGCGTCCTGAAAGACGGGAAAAAGATCATGCTTGAAACGGGAAGCACGTTTACACTTACCGTGGAAGATATTGTCGGAGATGAGGATAGAGTTTCAATTACGTATGACGGGCTTGTGGAGGACGTGGATACAGGAAGCACGATTCTGATTGATGATGGTCTGATCGGACTTCAGGTGATCAGCAAGACGGAGAAGGATATTATCTGTGAAGTGGTCAACGGCGGAGAGCTCGGAGAGAAGAAGGGTGTAAATGTGCCGAACGTGGCAGTGCGCCTTCCTGCAATCACTGAGAAAGATAAAGCAGATATCAAGTTCGGCGTGGAGCAGGGGATTGATTTTATTGCAGCTTCCTTTGTGCGCAACGCAGAGTGTGTGCTTGAGATCAAAGCGTATTTAAAAGAACTGGATGCGCCGTATATCCCGATTATTGCCAAGATCGAGAATGCGGAAGGAATTAAGAATATAGATGAGATTATCCGTGCGGCGGACGGAATCATGGTGGCGAGAGGCGACCTCGGAGTGGAAATCCCGGCAGAAGAAGTTCCTTATCTGCAGAAGATGATGATTCAGAAATGCAACAAGAACTTCAAGACAGTTATCACAGCGACTCAGATGCTGGATTCCATGATCCGTAATCCGCGCCCGACAAGAGCGGAGGTGACGGACGTTGCCAATGCAGTGTATGACGGCACGGATGCAGTGATGCTTTCCGGCGAGACAGCGCAGGGAAAATACCCGGTGGAAGCGCTTCAGATGATGGTTCACATTATCGAGAATACAGAGCAGCATCTTGATTATGATACAATGCTGAACAAATCCGGCGAGCATTTGAAGAGCGGACTGTCCAGTGCGATCGGATATTCTTCTGTCCTGGCAGCAGCCAATCTGAACGCAAAATGCATCATCACTCCGTCAGTGACAGGTGCGACGACAAGAGTTGTGTCCAATCTGAGACCGAAACAGGAGATCCTCGGAATTACGCCGAACGAGAGAACACTCCGCAGAATGTCCATTTACTGGGGAGTTCGTCCGCTGAAGTCCATGCAGTTTAATACAACGGACGATATCTGCAATGGAGCGATTGAGCTTGCAACGGTAAAACAGTATGTGGAACCGGGAGATGTTGTTGTTCTTACAGCAGGTATTCCATCACAGAATATCAAACAGGAGCATACGGCAACCAGCAACATGATGAGAATTGCAACTGTAAAATAAGAGTAACAGGTTCGACAATTGGGCGGGCTGAACTGTAAAGAGGAGATAGTGAAAATGAACAAAAGACCATTTGTGACCAGGGAACAGGTGGAGGAGATTGTAAAGACATATCCTACGCCATTTCACCTTTATGATGAGAGAGGAATCCGTGAGAATGCAAAGGCGCTGAGAGAAGCCTTTGCATGGAATCCGGGATTTAAGGAATATTTTGCCGTAAAGGCAACTCCGAATCCGTTTCTGATCAATATTCTGCGGGAGTACGGATGCGGGTGCGACTGCTCCTCATACACGGAACTTCTGATGTCCGAAGCAGTGGGGGCTGTCGGCGAAGACATTATGTTTTCCTCAAATGACACTCCGGCTGAGGAGTTTGTGTTGGCAGACAAACTGGGAGCAATCATCAATCTGGATGATATTACACATATTGATTTCCTTGAGAAGGCGATCGGACATATCCCGGAGACGATCAGCTGCCGTTTTAATCCGGGCGGTCTCTTCCAGATCAGCAATGACATTATGGACAATCCGGGGGATGCAAAATACGGTATGACACCGGAGCAGACCCTTGATGCTTATAAGATTCTGAAGGAAAAAGGCGCGAAAGAATTCGGCCTTCACGCGTTCCTTGCAAGCAATACCGTGACAAACGAATACTACCCGATGCTTGCGAAAATTCTCTTTGAGCAGGCTGTGAAGCTCTCAAAAGAGGCGGGCGTGCACATTAAATTCATCAACCTTTCCGGCGGAATCGGTATTCCTTACAGACCGGATCAGGAGCCGAACGACATCCGTGCCATCGGCGAAGGAGTGCGCAAAGTCTATGAGGAAGTGCTTGTACCGGCAGGTATGGGAGATGTGGCAATTTATACGGAGCTTGGCCGTTTTATGATGGGACCGTACGGATGCCTTGTCACAAAAGCGATCCATGAGAAGCACACTTATAAGGAATACATCGGAGTGGACGCGTGTGCGGTGAACCTGATGCGCCCGGCCATGTACGGCGCTTATCATCACATCACAGTGCTTGGAAAAGAAGACGCTCCCTGCGACCACAAGTATGATGTGACAGGTTCTCTCTGTGAGAATAATGACAAATTCGCAATCGACAGAATGCTCCCGGAAATCGAGAAGGGCGATTATCTTGTGATTCACGATGCAGGTGCCCACGGATTCGCGATGGGATATAATTATAATGGAAAATTAAAATCCGCAGAGCTGCTTCTGAAAGAAGACGGCAGTGTTCAGCTCATCCGCAGAGCGGAGACTCCGAAAGATTATTTCGCTACATTTGACTGCTTTGAAATCGGAGAGACACTGAACAAACTGGCGGATGAAAATAAAGCTGAATAAGCTGATAATCGGAACAGAAAAGAACTGAGACGAAATGAATGTTATGAAAGCGGGGAAAAGATATGCTGCCTGGACGGCGGGAATCGTAAGTCTGTCGATGGCTTTCGCCATGAGCGGCTGTGCGTCGAAGTACGGACCAGCAGATGCTGTAACATATGTGGAAAGTGTTCTGGATGCAAGTTACAGGGCGGAGTTCGAGGAGTATATGCAGCTTACGGATTCTACACCGGAAGAAGCACAGGCGATGTATCAGCAGAATATTGAAAATGTCATGAGCGGCGTGGGCATTGACTCCGCGGGACTGTCTGACGAATTATCCGGGCAGTACCGGGAGATTGCTCCCCGGCTTCTGGCGCTGGCAAAGTATGAGGTGACCGAAGCTGAGAGAGAGGACAACGGGTTTGCGGTGCGGGTTGCAATCGAACCTTTTGAAGGATATCTTGGGCTTGAGGATGATCTTGTTTCAGCCCTTGAGGAGGATGCAGCAGGTATGACAGAAATGCCGGATGATCTGACAGTGAATGAGATTGTTTATCAGAATATGCTGGAGATCCTGCAGCAGAAGATAGACAAACCGGTTTACGGGGATCCGGAAGAATATACCATACATGTGACAGAAGGCAATGACCGTGTGTATGAGATTCCAAAGGAGGAGCTGATTGAATTGGATTATGCTTTGTTTCCTGCTGGATGAAGCCAGACAGTTCAGCCGCGCCATTCGGGAAACCGCACTGACGTGCTTATTGCGGCTGCGCCGCTGTTTCCCTCGTTTCTGTAAATTGATGTTGCAAAGGGAATTTATTGGTGTTATAATTATTTCTGGCTCTGTAATGAAGCCAGTGTAAGCCGCTGTGGCGGAATTGGCAGACGCACTTGACTCAAAATCAAGCGGTTCACCCCGTGCCGGTTCGAGTCCGGCCAGCGGCATAAGCGAGAAAGCTCTCCAGTATTTTGCTGGAGAGCTTTTTATATGTCAATATTCTCAATCTGTGTTCAATCTGTATACTTAGTATTTTTGCGAAAAAGTGGTAATGCAGATTTCCGGAAAATCCGGTAATGGCTTTACGCAGTCTGCGGGATTGATAAAAGAAGCAGCTTCTCTGGGAAAATTTTGGAAAACAGTTGACATGGTATTCACTCCTTCACTATGATTTTTTTGATCTGGTCAATGATTCTCTGCGGTATATCTTCGTCGATCGGCATGATCTTACTGTACATTCGCACCCCCTGATAGGAAAAGATAATCAAATCAAATACTGATTTGATATCCACATGATGGAACTCTCCGTTTTTGATGCCATATTCCAGCAAAGTCTGCCAGGCATTGAAAGACGCAGTGTACTGCGCGCATAGTTCATTTCCGGTTTCTGTATTATCTATAGAGAAGTATTCATATAATGCCAAACTCAAAGAAGACTGGCTGTCCAGCATCTCGTTTTTATATTTTTCCAGTACTTCATTCAGTATCTCTTTTGCGGAAAGCTGATGCTCGATTTTTTCTGAAAAACTATCGCCCTGCTGAATCATAAAATTATTTATGATTTCTCTGAAAATTTCCCGTGTGCTTCCATAGTGACAATACAGGCCTCCGCGGCTTAAGTTTGCTGCCTCGCAGATATCTTTCATTGTAACCTGCTTAAATCCTTTACCGGCAAATAAGGAGCAGGCGCTTTTTTTGATGAGCTGTCGGGTTTCTTCCCCTCGTTTGTTTGTCATGTCTCTCTTTCCTCCGTCTTCATTTTCCGACATAAGTGTCTGAAAATATTATACGACAGATATGTCGGAAAAACAATGAAGATTTCCCCATATTGGAGACTAAAAACTGCAATTTCCAGAATTGTATACAAGCATACAATTCTGGAAAAGTTTGCCTTGCTTATTCTGGAAGAAAGTGTTATGCTGACTCTGTATCAGTATTACATACATAAATAATTAATAAGGTTTAAGGAGGGAAGTATACAAGTGATAAAGAAAAGCAAATTACTGATATGTATGCTTTTCATGTCAATGGTTTTGACTGTTTTGCCCGGCATGAGAAGCTATGCGGAAGAAGCAGAGGGGGAGGCAGTTACTGAAGATTCAGGACTGCAGGATGAAAACAGTCAGCGGCTCGACGAGGTTACTGCGATGGATGAAGACGGCAGTATTTATGCAATTGGTGAGTCGGACGGTACGGTTGAAGCGGACGTGGAAAGTGCGGAAGAGGGAAGCGAAAGCGACAGTGGGATTGCGATGTTTTCAGCGCGTTCCATCAGCCCGATGGTGGTGAATTTTAATACCAAAGGAAATGCTGTTACCAATTATTCTGATGAAGTACAGGGGATCAGCGGATACACGAACGGCGCTTACGGCGCGGATGCCGCTTATCTCGGAACGACTTCAGATGGAAAGATCCGATTTATGCTGGCTGGAGTGACAGGGGCTGTCGATGCTTCGGAGGTTGAACTGTTATCATTTGATTCTGTTATGGATAACGTGAGTTATTACACAGTATCAGGTGGCAGTCTGGTTCACTATATTTCGCAGAATCTGAATTCAGCGCCTGTTTCAGCGCTCAATAACGGACCGGCGCCGTCCTATCTGACGGAGGGCACAAAATACTACAGCTATGATGGTCATTATTTCTATACGGATTATGCTGTGATGTCAGCGGATTATCAGAATGGATCGAACGGTGCATCTGCGGTAAATGCAGGCAATCCGTTTTATAATTATTTCCAGTTTCTGGATATGAGATCATCCACCGGATATACGGCAGATACTCTGAACAGTATTCTCGCATCAGCAATGACGAATGCGGGGATCGATCCGTCCTCATCCAAGCTGACAGGAACAGGTCAGGCATTTGTGGAAAATCAGAATACATATAATGTAAATGCGCTGTTATCTCTGAGCCTTGCGGTCAATGAGAGCGGCTGGGGGACAAGCTGGATCTGTACGGAGAAAAATAATATTTTCGGATTGAATGCAGTGGATACCTCACCGGGATTAAGCGCAGATTCGTTTGCAAGTATTGAAGACTGTATCAGAGAGTTTATGGCTGACTGGATGGCAGACGGCTATCTGAGCTCCAGCGACTGGAGAAATCACGGAGAATATCTGGGAAATAAAGGCGGCGGAATTAATGTCAGCTATGCATCTGACCCGTACTGGGGAGAGAAGGCAGCAGCTATTGCATGGAATCTGGATGCCGCAGGCGGAAATCTCGACTATCAGGGAATTGTAGAGGACAGCGGAAGCAGTTCCGATACGCCGGATACAGGAACGGAAGTACCGGACACAACACCTGAGACACCGGATACAACCCCGGACACCGGAACAGATACGCCGGACACAACACCTGAGACACCGGATACAACCCCGGACACCGGAACAGAGACGTCGGATACAACCCCGGACACCGGAACAGATACGCCGGACACAACACCTGAGACACCGGATACAACCCCGGACACCGGAACAGAAACACCGGATGCAGCACCTGAGACTCCGGATGAGTCAGTGACAACACCGGATGAGAACACAGGTGATACTGTGACAACACCGGATGAGAATACAGGTGATACTGTGACAACACCGGATGAGAATACGGGTGATACTGTGACAACGCCAGATGAGAATACAGGCGATACAGAAACGACACCGGCAGAGAATGAAGGTGAGCCGGCAGCAACAACGCAGAATACAAACACTGCTGCGACAACTACGACAAATACGGATAAGACGCAGGAGACAGAGGCAGCCCCGACAGCAGCTTCTGTACAGAACACTGCGCAGAATACTGATACAAATACAGCAGCACCTCAGACAGGCGACAGCGGAAATGTGGCTGTGTGGACAATGCTTCTCATGTTTTCGGCAGGGGCAGCGGTTACAGCTGTTCTTTACAGAAGACGTTCCTTCTGAGGACTGATACTGCGATTGAGGAACAATCACATTATCTGACAGATATTATATAAAAATAAAATCCGCCCGGAGCACTGAACCAGTTAAGTTCAGCTCCGGACGGATTCTTTTATTTCACAGACTTATTGATGTAAACACTCTCTATAAAAAGAGGTCTCTGAGTTCGGAAAACTCCCGGATGCGTCTGTTGGCAGAGGGCACCTCGCCGAATCCGTATTCCGCAAAGATGAAAGGCACGTCTGCTGCTTTGCAGGCGTCCGCGTCTCCCTGGGTGTCTCCGATATAGACCGGGGATTTCAGGTTATTTCTCTCAACCAGCATCCGCATAGTCTCCCCTTTGGAAACCTGTGTCTCTCCAAAGCAGAGATGGTCTTTTATATACGGTCCCAGTCCGGTTGTTTTGAGAAGAACTTCAATGTAGCCGCACTGGCAGTTGCTTACAATAAAGAGCGGGTATTTTTCCGCAAGCATGGGAATGATTTCGGCAACGCCGGGGTACATCTCGCCCGGGTGATCCTCCAGATACCGATTCTCGGTTTCAAAACAGATCTCCAGGAGGTCATTTCTTTCCTGCGGGGGCAGGCTTGGAAAAAGGATATCGCCGATTTCGGTCATTGTCTTGCCGAACACACCGCTTAAAGTTTCCCTGTCCAGCGTCAGATCCAGGGAAGAGTTCAGCCGGATCGCCTGGTTCCATGAATCGGCCACAGAATCAGTAGAATCCCAGAGAGTACCGTCAACATCAAAAATAATACTGTCCATTCTATTTGTTCTCCTTTGTCGAATATGCTTATTTATTATTCGGAAGTCTGCCATACATGATACCATAAAATCAGCCTTTAAAAAAGAGACTTTTTAGTGTATACTTGTGTAATGGCTATGATGGATTACGGTTTACACATGGTCATGTGAACTGTAATTGAGACGGAGGATCATCTGATGAGAGAAAAAATTGTACTGATAGACGGGCACAGCATACTGAACCGGGCGTTTTACGGTGTGCCGGATCTTACCAATTCCGAAGGGCTGCACACGAATGCAGTCTACGGATTTTTAAATATCATGTTTAAGATACTGGATGAGGAGAAACCGGAGTATCTGACGGTCACGTTTGACGTGCATGCGCCGACTTTCCGCCACAAGATGTTTGCGGAGTACAAAGGCACGCGTAAACCGATGGCAGAAGAGCTTCGGCAGCAGGTGCCTGTGATCAAGGAAGTGCTGCAGGCAATGAATATTGAGATCATCGAGAAGGAAGGTCTGGAGGCAGATGACCTTCTGGGTACGATTTCCTGTATGTGCGAGGAGAAAGGGCTGGATGTGTCGATCATTTCCGGTGACAGAGACACTCTGCAGCTTGCCACGGAGCATGTAAAGATACGGATCCCGAAGACAAAGCAGGGGACCACGGAAGTGGAAGATTACAATGCGTCAGATGTGGAGGCGCGATATGGGGTGACTCCGGCTGAATTTATTGATGTGAAAGCCCTGATGGGCGACACTGCGGATAACATTCCCGGGGTGCCAGGTGTTGGGGAAAAGACAGCGACCAAAATCATTCAGGAGTACCACACGATTGAAAATGCATACGAACATGTGGAGGAGCTGAAGCCGCCGCGCGCGAGCAAAAACCTGAAAGAATACTGGGAACAGGCGCAGATGAGCAAAGTGCTTGCCACTATTGAAACACATGCGGATATTGAGTTTGATCTTGAAAAAGCACGTTACGGGAATCCGTATACACAGGAAGCCCATGCCATGTTCCAGAGGCTTCAGTTTAAAAATATGCTGAGCCGGTTTGATGTGGAGACAGTTTCGAATCAGATCGAAGATGTGTTCCGGGAAGTGACAGATCCGGAGGAGGTCAAAGCTGTATTCCGGGAAGCTGCGCAGGCGGAGCGTGTCGGCGCTGCTTTTTCAAAAGATCCGGGAAATGTACTTCCTCTGTTTGCCCATCCGTCGGGATTCGGACGGATCGCCCTTGCATGGGGAGAGGACAGTGTTGTCACGATTCCCTGTGATATGGATACGGACATGGAAGCGCTGTTCGGACAGGTGTCAGAGATTGCCGGGAAGGTGAAACAGTTTTCCATGTGCGGATTGAAAGAAGCTCTGCCGTATCTGCCGGGAGCAGGAAGAGAAAATGCATTTGACGTGATTGTGGCAGCCTATCTTCTGAACCCGCTGAAGAGCGACTATAATTATGAAGATGTGGCGCGGGAACATCTCAACCTCATGATTGATGAAAAGACGGATGACGCGGCAAAGGCCTGTTATGAGGCGTATACGGCATACGCTGCGGCACCGGTGCTGGAGAAGAAGTTAAAAGAAGCGGAAATGGACCGTCTTTTTGCAGAGATTGAAATGCCGCTTGTGTTTACGCTTTATGATATGGAACAGGCTGGTGTGAAAGTGGAGGCAGACGCGCTGAAGGCATACGGAGATCAGCTGGGAACAAGGATCGTGGAGCTGGAGCGCGAGATCTATGAGCTTGCCGGCGAGGAGTTTAACATCAATTCGCCGAAGCAGCTCGGAGTGATTCTTTTCGATAAACTCCAGATGCCCCATGCGAAGAAAACAAAGACCGGTTATTCCACGGCAGCGGATGTTCTTGAAAAGCTCGCGCCGGAATATCCGATTGTGGCAAAGATTCTGGAATACAGACAGCTGGCAAAATTGAAGTCAACTTATGCCGACGGTCTGGCAGTATATATAGGGAGTGACGGGCGCATTCACGGGAAATTCAATCAGACGGTTACGGCTACAGGGCGTCTGAGCAGTACGGAGCCGAACCTGCAGAATATTCCGGTGCGCATGGAACTGGGAAGGCTGATCAGAAAAGTATTTGTTCCGGAAGACGGATATGTGTTCGTGGATGCGGATTATTCTCAGATTGAACTCAGGATACTGGCGCACTGTTCCGGGGATGAACAGCTGATTCAGGCATACCGGGAGGCGAGAGATATCCATCGGATGACAGCGTCTCAGGTATTCCACACCCCATTTGACGAGGTGACGGACCTGCAGAGGCGGAACGCCAAGGCAGTGAATTTTGGTATTGTATACGGAATCAGCTCATTCGGGCTCAGCCAGGACTTGAGTATCACGAGAAAGGAAGCGTCCCAGTATATTGAGCATTATTTTGAAACCTATCCGGGAATCAAGAAGTTCCTGGATGATTCCGTGGCTCATGCGAAAGAAAATGGATATGCGGTCACGCTGTTTCAGCGCCGCAGACCGGTTCCGGAGCTGAAGTCCAGTAATTTCATGCAGCGCAGCTTCGGCGAGCGCGTTGCCATGAACGCTCCGATCCAGGGGACGGCTGCGGATATTATCAAGATCGCCATGATCGGCGTGGATGACGAGCTTAAGAAGCGGGGGCTGAAGTCCAGGCTGATTCTCCAGGTCCACGATGAGCTTCTGATCGAGGCTTATGAGCCTGAAGTGGAGGAAGTAAAAGAGATACTGAAGGACAAGATGGAGAATGCGGCGCAGCTTTCCGTTCCGCTGATCGCGGATATGCATACAGGGAAGAACTGGTATGAGGCGAAATAGAACGATGAAGGTACTTGGGATTACCGGCGGTGTGGGCTCCGGAAAGAGTCTGGTGCTCGAATATCTGAAAGAAGAATACGGAGCTTATATCTGCCAGATGGATGAGACAGCAAAAGAGCTGCAGAAAAGCGGAACAGAATGCTTTCGGGAGATTGTCAGACATTTCGGAACAGAGATTGTCGGATCAGACGGTGAACTGGACCGCGCAAGACTGGGCGGCATCGTATTTGCAGAGGAAGAGGAGCTGAAAAAACTCAATGAGATCGTGCACCCGGCGGTTCTGGAACATGTGAGACGCGATATTGAAGAGAAAGCAGGAACCGGTGTGGAACTGTATGTGGTGGAAGCAGCGGTTCTCACAGATGTATTCAGAGATCTGAGCGATGAGCTCTGGTATATCTATGTGCGCGAAGAGATACGGCGGGAGCGGCTGAAAGCATCCCGCGGATATACGGATGAAAGAATTACCCGGATGATCGCTTCGCAGCCGGCGGAAGAAGTATTCCGGGAGACCTGCGATGTCGTGATTGACAACAGCGGGGATTTTGAAGAGACGAAAAGACAAATAGGAGAGAGATTGAAACTATGAGATTGTGCAGCATTGCAAGCGGCAGTAGCGGAAACTGTATCTATGTGGGAAGTGATGATACGCATCTTCTCGTGGATACGGGAATCAGCAAGAAGAGAATTGAAGAGGGCCTGAAGGAACTGGAGATCAAAGGGGATGAGCTGGAAGGGATTCTTATTACCCATGAGCATTCGGATCACATACAGGGCCTGGGAGTGTTCAGCAGGAAATACGAGATCCCGATCTATGCCACACCGGGCACGATCGAAGGAATCCTTAGTTATTCCGGGCTGGGACGTATGCCGGAAGGGCTCCTTCATCCGATTCACACGGATGAACCGTTTACTCTGGGAGATGTGGAGGTGCATCCGTTTTCCATTTCCCATGATGCCAACGAGCCTTCGGGGTATCGTTTTGAGAACGGCGGAAAATCGGTTGCCGTTGCGACAGACCTGGGCAAATATGATTCATATACGGTGGAAAATCTGAAGAATCTTGACGCGGTTCTCCTTGAGGCGAACCATGACATCCATATGCTGGAAGTAGGGGGGTATCCCTACTATCTGAAGCAGAGGATTCTGGGAGATAAAGGGCATCTGTCAAATGAATTGTCAGGGCGTCTCCTTTGTGATATACTACATGATAATCTGAAGCATATTGTCCTCGGACATCTCAGCAAAGAGAACAATTACGCACGCCTCGCGTACGAGACGGTGAAGCTGGAAGTGACACTGGCGGACAATGATTACAGGGGTGAAGATCTGGACATGTTTGTAGCCAGCCGGGATACGGTTTCGGATATTATTACAGTCTGATACAGGAGGAAATCAAAAATGAAAAAATGCATTGTTACCGTACTGGGAAAAGATACAGTCGGAATTGTTGCCAAGGTGTGTACATATCTTGCGGAGAATCAGATCAATATTCTTGATATCTCTCAGACCATTATCCAGGGATATTTTAATATGATGGTAATCGCGGATGTGACTGACCTCTCAAAGGATTTTACAGTTGTGTGCGATGAGATGGAGCAGCTTGGCCAGGAGATCGGTGTGAGCATCCACTGCCAGAGAGAAGAGATTTTTGAGAAAATGCACAGGCTGTAAAGCACGGGAAAACAGATTGCGAGGACGAAGATTATGATCAATATGTACGAAGTTTCAGAGACGAATAAAATGATCGAGCATGAGAACCTTGATGTGAGGACAATCACACTTGGAATCAGCCTGCTTGACTGCATCGACTCTGATCTGAATGAACTGAACCGGAAGATTTACGATAAGATTACAAAGACAGCGGAGAACCTTGTTTCCGTGGGACAGGATATCGAGAAAGAATTCGGAATCCCGATCGTAAACAAGAGAATTTCAGTGACTCCGATCGCTCTTGTGGGCGGGGCTGCCTGCAGGACGCCGGAAGACTATGTGGAGATCGCAAAGACGCTCGACCGTGCGGCGGAGACAGTAGGAGTCAATTTTATCGGCGGTTACTCGGCGCTTGTCTCAAAGGCAATGACAAAAAGTGATGAGAATCTGATCCGGTCAATCCCTCAGGCACTCTCGGTCACGGAGCGGATCTGCAGTTCGGTAAATGTAGGTTCTACAAAAACAGGCATCAATATGGACGCTGTGCGCCTCTGCGGAGAAATTGTGAAGGCAACAGCAGAGGCAACGAAGGACAGAGATTCCCTCGGATGCGCGAAACTTGTTGTTTTCTGCAATGCGCCGGATGACAACCCGTTCATGGCAGGGGCATTCCTCGGTGTGACGGAAGGGGACGCTGTGATCAATGTGGGCGTCAGCGGCCCTGGCGTTGTGAAGAAGGCGCTGGAAAAAGTGCGCGGCAAAGGTTTTGAGGAACTCTGCGAGACGATCAAGAAAACAGCTTTCAAGGTAACCCGTGTGGGACAGCTTGTTGCCGGCGAGGCATCAGAAAGACTGGGCATTCCTTTTGGCATTGTAGACCTTTCTCTTGCGCCGACACCGGATGTGGGAGACAGTGTGGCTGGGATTCTGGAGGAAATCGGACTGGAGAGAGTGGGTGCTCCGGGAACAACGGCAGCTCTGGCTATGTTGAATGACCAGGTGAAAAAAGGAGGCGTTATGGCGTCTTCCTATGTGGGCGGATTAAGCGGCGCGTTTATTCCGGTCAGTGAGGACCAGGGCATGATTGATGCGGTTCATGCCGGTTCACTTACGCTCGAGAAACTTGAGGCAATGACGTGCGTGTGCTCCGTGGGTCTTGATATGATCGCGATTCCGGGAAAGACGAGCGCAAGTACGATATCCGGAATCATCGCGGATGAGATGGCCATTGGAATGGTGAATCAGAAGACAACTGCAGTCCGCCTGATCCCGGTGATAGGAAAAGATGTAGGAGATACGGCACAGTTTGGCGGACTTCTCGGATATGCGCCGATCATGCCGGTCAATGAGTTCGGATGCGACGTGTTCGTCAGCCGTCAGGGAAGGATTCCGGCGCCGATCCACAGCTTTAAGAACTAATGGATTCGAATAACTGTGAAAGAAGAATTGTATCAGACAGAAATGTTGTATCAGATGAACAGGGAGAAGAGCAGATGGGTAAGATTGCAATCGTGACCGACAGCAACAGCGGCATTACTCAGGACAGGGGAAAAGAACTTGGGATCTACGTGCTTCCTATGCCGTTTTTTATTGATGGAGAACTCTACTTTGAGGATATCACTTTATCGCAGGAGCAGTTCTATGAGAAACTGGGAGCGGATTCGGATATCTCAACTTCTCAGCCATCCCCCGGAAATGTGATGGAATTATGGGAGAAGGTGCTTCAGGAGAATGACGAGATTGTCTGTATTCCCATGTCCAGCGGCCTGAGCAGTACGTGTGCGACAGCCACGTCCATAGCTGCGGAGTATAAGGGGAGAGTCCAGGTGGTGGACAACCAGAGGATTTCCGTGACACAGGAACAGTCTGTCTATGATGCCATGACGCTCCGCGATCAGGGCATGAACGCAAAAGAAATTAAAGAGATTCTGGAGAAAGAGAAGTTCCAGTCCAGTATTTATATTACGGTAGATACTCTGAAGTATCTGAAAAAAGGCGGAAGGATCACACCGGCGGCAGCAACCATCGGAACAGTGCTTAACCTGAAGCCGGTGCTGCAGATCCAGGGGGAGAAGCTTGACGCCTACGCGAAGGTCAGAGGCTGGAAAGCAGCGAAAAAGACAATGCTTAACGCCATTGAGAAAGATCTGAACGAGCGCTTCGCGGATGTGAAGGAACAGATGGTGCTCGGAATGGCGTACACCTGCACAAAAGAAGAAGCACAGGAGTGGAAGCAGGAGATTATGGACCGGTTCCCGGGATATGATATCGTGGAAGGCCCCCTTTCCCTGAGCGTGGCGTGCCATATCGGTCCGGGAGCGATGGCAGTGACCTGTATGAAGCGGCTGTAGTCCTATTTAGTGCAACAGCTATTTAGATCATCAACTGCCGGTTTCAAATCGGACGAAAACAGAGTGGATTTACAAGACGTATTCTGCCGGGAGGGGGATTGTGGGCGGCTTCCGCTCCAGGGGATAAGGGAAACTAAGGAGTTCCGGGGACGGACTAAAAGCAGAGAC
>DXGZ01000052.1 GCA_019113645.1 Candidatus Mediterraneibacter vanvlietii
TCATAATCAATCAAAATAATTCACATATTTTGTGACCGATTTTGGTTGATTATGCACAAAAAAAGGATCAGAACAGTCAAAACCATTCTGATCCTCTCATTATTTCCGTCAAAACCGACCGCTGCAATTCCAGGCAGCGCCGTATATCTTCAAGAACTCTCTCTTAAATTATTATGCTCTCTTGGAAAGAACCTCTTTCTCATATTTCTGAACTTCAGCAAACCAGTCTTCTTTTACCGGCACACCGCTGATCTCGCAGTAGTAATCCCAAACATCTCCCATCGGATATGTCTTCAGCTCTTCCTGCTGCATCATCAGCTCTGTGAACTGCATCTTATCCTGCAGCTCTTTCAGGTGCTCGTTCGGAAGAAGGAGTGCGTTCAGGAGCGCTTTCTGCATATTTCTCATTCCGACTACCCATGCGGAAATACGGTTGATGCTTGCATCGAAGTAATCTGTTGCAATGAATACTCTGTCAAGAGCGTCATTTCTGACGATCTCTTTCATGATTTCTTTTGTCTCATCGTCAAGGATTACCACATGGTCGCTGTCCCAGCGGATTCCTCTCGTAACGTGGAGAGCGATCTTGTCATTGAACAGAAGCATTGCCGGAATCTTGTCTGACACAACTTCTGTCGGGTGATAGTGACCGTTGTCCATCAGCGGGATTGTGCCTTCCTTATGAGCCACATAGTTCATTGCGAACTCAGAAGAACCAGCTGTGTAAGCCTCGAATCCGATACCGAATACTTTGGACTCAACGCATACATATACTTTGGATTTATCATAGTCAATGCTTAAGATCTGATCCAGAGAGTCTTTATATCTTGCTCTCGGTCCAAGTCTGTCAGCCGGAACATCTTTGAGTCCGTCCGGAATCCAAACGTTCATTACACACGGGATCCCTGTCTCCTCTGCAAAGTACTGGGAGATGCGGATACATGCCTGTCCGTGACGGATCCAGAACTGGCGGATCTCCTCGTCCGGGCTTGTCAGTGTATAATCAGATGCCTTCGGATGTGAGAAGAATGTCGGGTTGAAGTCAAGTCCCATTCCTCTCTCTTTTGCGAAGTCTACCCATTTCTGGAAATGCTTCGGTTCAAGCGCATCGCGGTCAGCCCACTCGCCGTCCTCGAAGATCGCATAGCTTGCATGCACGTTGATTTTCTTCTTTCCAGGGATCAGCTTCAGCGCCTCATCCAGGTCAGCCATAAGCTCTTCCGGAGTGCTCGCCTTGCCCGGATAGTTTCCTGTTGTCTGGATACCGCCTGTCAGAGGTCCTTTCTGATCGAATCCGATTACATCGTCTCCCTGCCAGCAGTGCATGGAAACCGGAACGTTTTTCAGTGTCTCGATCGCTTTGTCAGTATCAACACCGATTTTTGCATAGATCTCTTTTGCTGATTCATATCTCTCTTTGATTGTCATCTTTCTGAACTCCTTTTCTTTATTTTATTTAACAGTTCAGCCATGGAATGGCGCGTGCTGAACTGCTGCTTCTTTATTTATCAATTTTTTGTATCTGTCTTATTTTGCCGGCTCGTACATCTTCACGTCAAAGGACTCTTTCACGCAGTTCCTTGCTTCCGGAAGATCCGCAAACACGCCGTCATGAAGAAGCTGTACGATAATATTTCCGATTGCTGTCGCCTCGGAGGGACCTGCGGACACTTTTCTGCCTGTGTATTTCGCTGTCAGTTCGTTTAAGTACCCGGCGTTGGAACCGCCGCCTACCACATAGATCGTGCTGTAATTCTTTCCTGTGATATTCTCGATCTCTTCAACCGTATCACCGTAGCATTTCGCAAGGCTGTTGTAGATCACGGATGAGATCTCTCCAACTGTCTCCGGAACCTGCTGATTCGTGTCGCGGCAGAACTTCTGAACCGCTTCAATCATGCTCTCCGGCGCGAGGAAACAGTCGTCATTGCAGTCCACAATAGATGAAATCGTCTCTTTGGACGCCATCTCGCAAATCTCTGCAAAAGACAGATCCTCTGTAAATTCCTTCTTCACGGACTGGATCATCCAGAGTCCCATAATATTCTTCAGATAACGGAATCTGTGATCATAACCGCCCTCGTTCGTAAAATTGGCTTTCATGCTCTCCATGGAGCAGTCAGCTTCTTTCCTCTCAATTCCCATCAGCGACCATGTACCGGAACTGATATAAACCGCATCGTCATCGTTTGTCGGAACCGCGAGCACCGCGCTTCCCGTATCATGCGTAGCCGGAAGAACAACCGTACAGTTAAATCCAACTTCATCCTGCACTTCCTTCGTGAACTCGCCCACAACTGTTCCCGGCATGGACACCGGCTGGAACATCCTGCTGTTGTATCCCAGCATATCGATCAGTTCGTAATCCCAGTCATTTGTCTTCGGGCTGATGAGCTGTCCTGTCGTAGCATTGGTATACTCATTCTTCTTGACCCCTGTCAGAAGGAAATGGAAATAATCCGGGATCATCAGAATAGACTCTGCCTGCTCCAGATATTCCGGATGAGATTCCTTCACTGCCATAAGCTGGTAAACTGTGTTAAAGATCTGCTTCTGAATTCCGGTTCTCGCATACAGATCATTCTGGGAAATCGTCTCGTACACTTTCTCATCCATTCCCTCTGTGCGGCTGTCGCGGTATCCGACCGTATCCCCGAGGATTTTATTGTCTTTATCCAGAAGGACATAGTCGACTCCCCATGTGTCAATTCCCATGGAAACCGGGATCTTTCCGATCTCTTTGCACTTCTTCAGCCCATTCTTAATCTCGGTAAAGAGACGCTCCACGTCCCAGCAGAGAGTACCGTTCTTATTGTCCATTCCGTTCGGAAAACGATACACTTCCTCAAGCTGCATCCTGCCGTCCTTCATGCTGGCAAGCATGTGGCGTCCGCTGGATGCTCCGATATCAATGGCTAAATAATATTTCTCCACTTTTTATGCCTCCTTCTTTATTCTCTCTGTATCTTATTATAATTGTCAAAAAGGTACAAAAAAAGGACGTTATTTATATATATTAACGTCCTCATTTGCATCTTTTATCGCGTTTTAGGGTTCGTTTTTGCATTTTATACAAAATTATTTATGTCATTTTGTACAAATTGCTATTTCTCCCATTACCTTTCCCGCAGTGCTTTCCTGTATTCTTTCGGGCTCATCCCGTACCGCTCCCGGAACTTCCGGTAGAAATAGCTTGTATTGTCATACCCGATGGACTCGATGATATCCGTCACCGGAATCTGGCTGTTCGTCAGCAGATACACCGCCTGCTGCATCCGCTTTTCCTGCAGGAGCTCCTTATACGTTTTTCCCGTTCTCCTGCGTATCTCCCGGCTCAGCCAGTACACATCATACCCCATCTGGGACGCCAGTTCCGAGAGTGTGCCGTTTTTATAATGATCATTGATATAACTCAGCACAGTGGCCGTAATCTCCGTGTCAAACTTCCGTCCTCCGGCCTCCACCTTGTCCATGTAATCCAGAAGCTGCAGAAACAGAAGTCCCATGGTGATCTGTGTGCAGCTGCGTTTATTGGATGAGTCATAGAAGATCGTCCACACCATATTTTCCACCAGATTCTGAACGGGCAGTACATCCGCCACATGAAAATAAAGCCAGGACGTCTCACCGTCCTGCCCACACAGGGCACCCACAAGAAAATCTCTGAGCTGATTTTCCTCATTTCCCATCATTGAAAACGCCGTATCCAAAAACTCCGGAAGGACGATAAAATTCACGGCGATATCTTCCGCTCCGGCAGGCAGGATCTCCTGCACCGCATTCTGGTTCAGGAAGAGCAGATCCCCCTCCTCAAGAACAACTTCGCTTCCGTTCAGGATATGGGTTGTCCTGCCCTGGCACATATAAATCACTTCGATATAATTGTGCGTATGTTGGGGAAAATGCACGAACCGTGTGTGCGGCCGCACCTGAATAAGCTTCCCCTTCTGGAGAAGCTTTTTACTGTCAATGACCATATCCTTTTTTTCCGTATATATCTGCTGATCGATCTCTTTTCTTCCCTCGAGTATTCTCCGTTCTTCCTCTGTAATGACCGACAGCTCCCTGATCAGTTCCTGATGCATCCCTCACCTCGCGGCGTCAATCTCTTTCGTCAGTTCCATATATTCCTTCGCGCTCCGGCTGCTCTTCTTATATGCCATAACCGGCGCGTTGTTATCCTGGGACCACTCAACACCGCTGTCCACACGGATATAAGTTTCGAACACTTTCACATTATCCAGATCGCGCAGTGTATCCAGCGTCTGTTTAAAATAATTTTTCCTTGTATCAACCTTGGTAATCACGATCCCGCCCAGTTTCAGATCCGGCGCGATCTCCCTGACCTGTTCGAGGAATTCAAACATGTTCCCCAGTCCGAACAGTCCCCACGGGGAGGCCTCAACCGGGATAATGATCTCATCCGATGCGCAGAGAATATTCATCACCCAGCCTCCGAGCGTGGGCGGCGCGTCGATCAGAATATAATCATACACGCCCGACTCTCTGATTTTTGAGAGTCCTTTTTTCAAAATATATTCTCTCTGCCATTTCGTGAAGAGTTCATATTCAATCGAGCTCATCAGCGTGGAAGACGGGATCAGATCCAGTCCTTCATACGAAGTATGTACGATATAATCGCTCAGATCATCCTGTCTTTTTATCCCTTCATAGAGATTCTTATCGCTCTGGGCAAATCCGAGGACCGTATCCTCATCAAAAAGAGAGAGCGACAGGTTCAGCTGCATATCTCCGTCAATCATGAGGACTTTTCTTCCGAGCTGCGTCAGCCCATACCCCACATTGGAACAGGTGGTGGATTTCCCGCTTCCACCTTTATTATTTGCAAAACAGATCACTTTCGTCGTCATCGTCGCCGTCTCCTTTCATCCACTCCGTGTGAGCCGGTCCCGGCCCGAAATTCTTGTCAATCAGATGGCAGTACTCCTCATACGCGCCTATCCCGGAGAAATTATCTTCCAGAGCATCCCGTACTCCTTTATAATACCATGCCAGAGCCGCCTTGCTCTGCATTCGGAATCTCTTCCACAGTTCGTCCCCTTCCTTCGGGTAGTCGCGGTCAATGTCACGCATGTTGGACAGCTTGTCCGCCAGACCGATCATCTGCACCTCAACGGACGCTTCTTTCAGCCTGCTGATCGTTGCGCCTTTCCGCTCCTCCCAGCTCAGGGACTTGTCCTCGCTCTCCTGGGCGACCATATCCGCTACCCTGCCTCCGAACCGCAGCTTCAGCACATCTCTGGTAATCCCGCTGCAGTCCTCAATCGTATCGTGCAGCACCGCCGCACAGATCACTTCCTCATCCTTCGTCATCGTCGACACGATATCCGCCACCTCTATGGGATGGACGATATAGGGCCGCCTCGTTCCTTTCCGGAACTGTCCTTCATGTGCTTTCGCCGCAAATTCCATTGCATCATCTATCATGGCACACCCTCCGAGCTTAGCTGTATCCGATCATATTGCAACTAAATTTTAACACAGTCCGGAGACAAGTACAATGAAAAACGTTTTTTCAGTTCCATCCGTTTCGCTTCCATGCTATACTGTATCTGCAGGGTCTTCCTGTGTATCAGCAATATCAGACTGGAGATATGTTATGAACCGAAAAAGCGTTCTGATAACCGGTTCTTCCAGAGGGATCGGGAGGGCATGCGCCCTCGTCTTTGCCGAAAACGGTTATCATGTTTTCATAAACTGCAGCAAATCCATGGACAGTCTGGAGGAAACCAGACGCGCCATCGAGTCTTCCGGCGGAACGTGTACGATGCTCCCCGGAGATGTCAGCGATCCGGATGCGGTCCGCGCCATATTCCGGCAGATCGAATCCATCTGTCCGGGACCTGACGTCTTGATCAACAATGCCGGAATCGCCCACTTTGGGCTCTTAAGCGATATGTCGGACAGTGACTGGCGCCGCGTCCTGGACACGAACCTCTCGTCCGCTTTCTACTGCAGCAGGGCTGCCATCCCGTACATGGTATCGCAGAAGCAGGGACGCATCATCAATATTTCTTCCATGTGGGGAACATCCGGCGCCTCCTGCGAGGCCGCCTACTCCGCATCGAAAGCCGGGCTCAACGGTCTTACGAAAGCACTTTCCAAGGAGCTCGCGCCGAGCAATGTGCAGGTGAATGCGATTGCCTGCGGAGTGATCGACACGGAGATGAACTCCAGGCTCAATGAAGAAGAGAAATCCGCCCTGACAGATGAGATTCCGGCCTGCCGGTTCGGCACGGCGGAGGAAGCTGCGCGGCTCGCCCTTATGCTGGCTGAAGCCCCCGGCTATCTCACCGGACAGATCATCGGACTGGACGGAGGATTTATATAGGTTACCAGACATTTATATAAGTTATGATCAAAGAAATAAAATCCCGCCTGGCACGGCGGAAGAACGGAGACTGTTATGATAGATGTAAATGATCTTACGAAAATTTCAATGAACTGCTCCCTCACGGAGTTCGTCGGGACAACCGTGCTCGATACCATCGGCCTTGTCATTGCCGGTATCGATCCATCCCTTCTGGAGAAAATGGAACTGAAGAAACCTTACCGCAGCCTGGGACTGATCAGTTCAAGAACCGGAGCCGCCGGACAGATCAACGCCGCGGACGAGGCGGTAAAGTCCACTAATACAGAGATCGTCTCCATTGAACTTCCCAGAGATACAAAAGGCTGGGGCGGTCACGGATGTTTTATCGTGATTGGCGGAGATAATGTCTCCGATGTGCGAAGAGCGGTTGAGATCTCTCTGGAATATATTAAGAAATACGCCGGAGAGCTCTATATCAGCCAGGCCGGGCACCTGGAGTTCACCTACTCCGCGTGCGCGGACGAAGCTCTTCATCTCGCCTTCGACGCACCGGTGGGCCGTCCCTTCGGATTCTTCTGCGGTTCGCCTGCTGCCATCGGCCTTGTGATGGCGGACAACGCAGTGAAAGCTTCCCCTGTGGAAGTTGTAAAATATATGACGCCGGACCGCGGCACCAGCCATTCCAACGAAGTGATTGCCGCTGTAACCGGGGATGCCGAGGCAGTGAAAAAGGCCGTCCTCACCGCAAGGGAAGTCGGCCTCCAGCTTCTCGTATCCATGGGCAGTTATCCGGAAACGCCCTCCACTCCGTTTCTGTAATAACTAACGCCATTCAATATCCGCTTTCTTCCGCGGCGCGGTACGCCGGTATGTAACGGCCGGATAGCCCAGAAGCATACAGCACGCAACTGAAGTTTCCGGGATTCCCAGCCATTCCTTCAGCGCCGGGCACGCCTCGATGATTCGCTGCAGATAACCGCTGTAGAGCACGCCGGCGCCTTCCGCCACTGCCATGTTTTCCATATTGGCGGCGGCAAGGCCTCCGTCCAGCGGATTGTCTGTTGCCACCAGGATAACGGATGGCGCATTGAAAAAGAGAGGATCATCTTTCGGATCTTTCCTCCTTCTTCTGTACATGAATTTGAACAGCATCGCATAAGGCGGTGCTGTTTCTTTCATTCTGTCCGCCAGTTCCGGAACTTCGTCCCACAGAAGATTCTTAAATGTCTCCAGTTCCTTCTCCAGTACGATGAACCGTGTCCCCTGCCGGTTTTTCGCTGTCGGCGTGTAACGCCCCGCCTCCAGGATCCGCTCCAGCTTTTCCTTCTCAACAGGCTTCTCCCTGTAGTTTCGGATACTGCGGCGGAATTTCACAAAATGAAGAAAATGCTCCGGATTCAGAGAAAAAGACTCCCTGTCAAACTCTTCCACAGCTTCCATATCATATTCCGGTATGGATACCGCTGCCCGGGGACAGACAGCCACACAGTGGCCGCACTGAATGCACTCCGGCGTGTATACTGCTTTTCCGTTTTCCAGTTTCAGTTTATCAGCGGGACAGTCTTTGACACACATCCCGCATCCGATACATTTCTCAGCGTCAATTACAACCATATTCTATCCTTCCTTTCATGCCCTTTCTTTTATAGTCTTTCATGCCCTTGCTTTCATACTCTTCCGTAAATGTCCGCGGGCACATACGCCTTCACTTCAATCCCTTCCGGCACATATTCCTCAGAGAGAAGCTGCCCCCGGCTCCGGATCAGCTGGATCTTGCCCGCCTCGGAAAAATCATACAGCCGTTCAATATAGATCTGATCTCTTCTTATGATTTCCAGAAGCGCGCTTTTGAGTTCTTCGAGCCCCTGCCCGGTCTTCGCTGACGTCATAATCGAGTACTCCGCGCGGAAATCCCTCTGACTGACAGGGCGTTCCAGCCTGTCCTGTTTGTTGAACAGTGTAATCACCGGGCGGTCCTCCACGCCAAGCTGACGCAGTGTCTCGTAGACCACATGCATCTGTTCATCCATCTGCGGGTTGGACGCGTCTACCACATGGATAATAATATCCGCGTATTTCGCCTCCTCCAGCGTGCTCTTGAACGCTTCCACCAGGTGGTGAGGCAGCTTCCGGATGAATCCGACCGTGTCCGTGATCAGAATCTCCTGGGTATTGTCAAGCATAAGCGAACGGGTTGTTGTATCCAGTGTGGAGAAAAGCATGGCATCCTCCAGAATCCCTGCGTCAGTCAGCGCATTCTCAATACTGCTCTTCCCCGCGGAAGTATATCCCACAAGCGCCGCCACCTTAAGTCCGGACTGTTTCCTCTGCCCGCGGATCAGTTCACGGTGCTTCTCCACATCTTTCAGTTCCCTCTTAAGCCTGCTGATCCTCTCCCTGATCAGCCGCCGGTCCATCTCCAGCTTCTTCTCTCCAGGCCCCCTGGTTCCGATACCGCCTCCCAGTCTCGAGAGCGATCTTCCCAGCCCGGTCAGCCTGGACGCCCGGTACTTAAGCTGAGCCAGTTCTACCTGGATCTTGCCCTCCCCGGACACTGCCCGGGCAGCGAAGATATCCAGAATCAGCAGCGTCCGGTCAATAATCTTGCAGGAGAGCTCTTCCTCCAGATTGCCGAGCTGGGCGCTCGTCAGCTCATCGTCGCAGATGATCCCGGTGGCGTCTGTCTCCCAGATCAGGTCTTTGAGCTCCAGCAGTTTTCCTTTCCCTATATAGGTTGCCGGGTGCGCGCTCTCCCTGGTCTGGATCAGCCTTCCCACAACAGACGCCCTGGCAGTCTTCGCCAGTTCTTCCAGTTCATCCAGAGACCGCCCGGCATCCTCCATCCCCGATGTATCCACACCTACCAGGATGACTCTCTCTTCTATCCGGTCCATATCATACATGAATCGCAATACTCCTTTCACAAATGCTTTCTTACAGCCTGATCACAAACACCGGAAGCGGCGGGTCATTCTTCCGGTTAAAATAACTGCACGCGAGAACAAGCCACTCTTTCGGATCCAGTTCTCTCAGGAAGGACAGCAGCGCGTCCCGCTCTTCATACCCGGTATCGCCGCCGCTGTAGATGCACAGACTCATCACGCCGCCCGGCTTCAAAAAAACAAGCCCCGCCTTCACTGCCGCCAGACTCGTTTCAGCTCTCGTAGCAACACTGTGATCTCCTCCCGGAAGATAACCGAAATTAAACATAATCGCCGCCACTTTTCCCGCCGCATTTTCTTTCACGTACTCTGCCATATGCTCATGTCCGGCACAGTACAGGCGTACCCGCTCTGAAAATCCGGCATCACAGAGCCTCTGACGAGTCCGGATAACCGCCTGCTCCTGAATGTCAAACCCATACACCAGACCGCCGGGGCCGACCATGCGGCAGAGAAATTCCGTGTCATTCCCGTTGCCGCAGGTAGCATCTATACAGCAGTCTCCCTCTTCTATATATTCTCCTAGAAAATGATGGCAGTATTCCGTAATCTGATATCTTTTCCGATCTTTCACTCTTTTGCCTCCTGTTTTAACGGGAAAACCGGCAGTGCTGATGCACTACCGGGTCTCTAAAAACTGTGCTTCTTTCTGAACCGCTTCATCGTCCGGATACTCGCTTAAATATTCTGCCGCCTTTGTCTTTGCATTCTCCCAGTCCGCCTGCTGTTCATAGCAGATGATCTCATTATACTTCATCTCCCGCACCAGGTCCGGATGAGGAACCTCATCTCCCGTTGCCGAATCAGCCATTGCCAGCCCTGCCTGAATGTACTCCAGCGCCGATGCGTAATCACCGGTCTGCATTGCGCAGACGCCCATCAGATTGTATGTCTGGACTGTCATCTGCGCCCCGTTATCCGCAGCCTGGCGGAATGCCTCAAGAGCGGATTCATAGTCTTCCAGTTCATAGTAGGCCATGCCCAGTCCGCGGCAGCCTTCCGCAGCTGTCTCCCGGTTCTCACTCTCAGCCGCCTGCTGAAACTGTGTCACCGCCTCCTCATACTGCCCTTCTTCCATCGCCTGCGCCCCTGCTTTCCGGGGATTCGCGCAGCCGGTTACCATTCCTGCCGCCAGGACGCAGACAAGCGCTGCGGCAAATGCTCTGTTTCTGTTCTTCCTGTCCATATGATTTACACTCCCTGTTCCGGATATTTCATCATCCAGAATGAATTCAATATATTAATCAGCATAACTCCCATATCTGCAACAATCGCATTCTGCATTGTCACAAGCCCGAAAAATGCCAGCACAATCAAAATCACTTTCATGCCAATGGCAAAGACCATGTTCTGTCTCACTGACCGAAGCGTAGCTTTTGCGATCCGGACCGCGTTAATAATCCGCGAAGGCTCGTCCTCCATCAGTATGATGTCCGCTGCTTCCAGAGCTGCATCCGCTCCGAGCCCGCCCATGGCGATTCCGATATCTGCCCTTGCCAGTACCGGCGCGTCATTGATGCCGTCGCCCACAAACGCAACCATCTCGCCTTCCATCTGGTTCTCCCGGAATTCTTCCAGCAGATCCACCTTGTCTTCCGGCATCAGTTCGGCATAGACACTTTCTATCTTAAGCCTGGACGCCACTGCCTCAGCCACACGTTCATTATCCCCTGTCAGCATAACGGTTGACAGTTCCCGCTTACGCAGCCATTTCATCAGTTTTCCGGCATCCGGACGGATAATGTCAGAGATCAGAATATAACCCGCATATTCCCCGTCAACAGATACGTGAACCGCTGTGCCCGCATCCCGCACCGGCTGATAGAAGACACCCTGCCGGTTCATCAGTCTTGCATTGCCCACATATACTTCATGATCATTGATATACGCTTTCACTCCGTATCCCGGGATCTCCTCGATCCCGCGCACCTTTGCCGCCTCCGGCTGCCCTTCCTGTTTTTTGTCTGCCTGTTTTCCGTTTGCCGCTTTTTCTTTTATCTGCTTTTCATAAGCGTCCCGAAGCGACACGGCAATCGGATGGGTGGAATACATCTCTGTCAGCGCTGCCAGCTGCAAAAGCTTCCCTGCTTCCATTTTCTCCGGCACGATCTCTTTTACATGAAAGACACCTTCTGTCAGCGTTCCGGTCTTGTCAAATACATACGTGTCAACCTGTGTCAGTTTCTCGAGAAGTGCCCCTCCCTTGATGAGCACCCCCTGCCTTGACGCAGACCCGATCCCGCCCAGGAAAGCCATGGGAATGGACACCATCAGTCCACAGGGACATGCCGCAACCAGAAGGATCAGCCCGCGGTATACCCACTCCTGGCGCTCCCCGTCAAAAATCATCGGCGGAAGAATCACTGTCAGCAGCGCGAGAAGAATCACGATCGGAGTGTACAGCCTGGTAAACTTGTCCGCAAAACGGATATTCTCCGCTTTCTTCTCTCCCGCATCTTCCACAAGGCGCATGATCTTTTCCGCAGTGGAATCATCGTACAGCCTTACCACTCTGGCTTCCAGCACACTGTTTAAATTAATGCTTCCGCTGTACAGGCGGTCTCCCGGCTTCACTGCTTTTGGCGTTGACTCCCCGGTCAGTGCCTTCATATCCACCGTGCCGGTTCCCAGGGTGACGACCACATCTACCGGTATCTTTTCTCCCGGTCTGATCACAATCACCTGTCTCAGTTTAAGCTCCTGAGGCGGAACGATTTTCTCTTCGTTTCTCCCCACCTTAAGATTCGCATATTCCGGCCGGATATCTATGTATTCTGTGATTGACTTTCTCGTCCGGCTCAGGGAAATCTCTTCTATGAATTTTCCCACCTGATAAAACAGCATGGCTGCCACAGCCTCATGATGCCGTCCTATGCAGAATGCGCCCGCCGTTGCAATCACCATGAGCAGATTTTCGTCTGGAAACTGCTTCCTGATCAGCATACTGACCAGGTCCCAGTAAGTCGTTACCGACAGCACAACATACGGCAGCAGAAATAACACGATTTCCACATTCCGGGACACTGTATAATAAGATGTCACCCCCCACGCGGTAACGTAGAGAATAACACCTGCTCCAATCTCTATTCCCTTTGTCTTTGCTTCTTCTGTCATCACTTTTTCCCTTTTGCTTTGCCGGCGCCGGTCTCCCCCCGGTGCCCCCTCTCATAAAATCTGAAATCCCATATACAGTATAACGAAAAGAGGCAAAAGCATCAACCTCTTTTGCCTCCATACATGTGATATGATTTTTGTTCTTTTCTGTTCCCGATCACATTTTCAAGCACATCATCCATGTTGTCCCTGTTTTCTTCATGTACGATACATTCCTGAATGGCCTCATTTAACGAGAGCATCTTGTCATCAAGCTCGGATACCATCTTAGCACATTCCCGCAGATCTCTGCTGATATATTCCGGTGCGTTTCCTTCAAATTTATAATAAATCTTATGCTCCAGACTTGCCCAGAAATCCATGGCGATCGTACGAATCTGGATCTCGACTTTCGTGTCCACCACACTGTCAGACAGGAAAATCGGAACTGAGACAAGCATGTGATAACTCTTATAACCACTCTCTTTCGGATTTTTTATGTAATCCTTAATTGAAAGTACCTTCAGATCACTCTGATTTCCGATCATCTCCGCCAGACGGTAAATGTCTGACGTAAACGAACAGATCAGACGCACCCCTGCGATATCATTAATGTATCGGACCATATTTTCAATGGAAGCCTCGTATCCGTAGCGTTTTAATTTCTTTACGATGCTCTCCGCAGTTTTAATTCGGGTCTTGATGTGCTCGATCGGATTGTACTGATGCACATGCTGGAACTCATCATTTAAAATCTCCAGCTTCGTGCCCACCTCTTTCAAAGCTGCATTATAGAGAAATATAACCGTCTTCCAACTGTCGACGTCTTCATAGCTCTTAAGCGCAGCCTCGACCTGTTGTTCACCTTTCATCGCGGATATCCCCCATTGGTTATTTATTCGTCTTAGTATACCATATTTTGTGGTAGCTGTTAACCGAGTTCACTCTTATTTTATCATCTTTTTATGATTTCAGATTTCTGTGCGGACAACAGCGATTACAGATCCAGTTTCATATCTCCCGGATGAATCCATCTGCGTTTCCTCATAAATTCGGAAATCAGCAGGGTAATGACTGCCGGAAGGATAAACTGGATGATCATGATTTTAAAGAGCACGATCGTCCCGGCTTCGGTCTGAGTCATAACCTGCCAGGTCATAATCGGTCCCACAAGACCTGCTGTTCCCATTCCTGAGCCTGTTGCGTTGTTCGTCATCTGAAACAGCATTGTACTGACCGGTCCTAGAATCGCGCTGGATAAAATCGGCGGAATCCAGATCTGCGGATGCCGCACAATGTTCGGCACCTGAAGCATGGATGTTCCGATTCCCTGCGCGAGAAATCCGCTGAACTTATTCTCACGCCAGCTCGCTACGGCGAATCCGATCATATTGCAGCAGCAGCCTACCGTAGCAGCGCCTGCCGCCAGACCGGAAAGATTCAGGATCACGCCAAGAGCAGCCGAACTGATCGGAAGAGTCAGGATCATTCCCATGAGAACAGACACGACAACTCCCATGAGGAACGGCTGCTGTTCTGTTCCCCAGTTGATCAGAGACCCGAGCCATGCCATAAATGCGGAAATCGGCGGTCCTACAAAAAGCCCTACCGCAGAGCCGACTCCGATGCAGGCAAGGGGCGTCAGAATGATATCCAGTTTCGTCTTTCCCGATATCAGTACGCCGAGCTCAATCGCCACATAGGCTGCCACAAATGCTCCCAGCGGCTCTCCCGGTCCTGACAGTACCATGCTGCCGTCCACAAAAAGGCTCCCGGATCTGATTCCTGATGCGAACGCGCCGATCATTCCCACCACAGCAGCAGAGACAATAACCAGATGTCCTGCGTCCAGTTTCCGCGCCACGCCTGCTCCGATCCCTGCGCCCGTGAGCGCGGCGGCTGTCTTTCCAATCAGGAATATGACATCTCCTGTTCCGCCGCCAATAAAAGTCCCGATCTGCTGTATGATCGTTCCGATAATCAGTGTCGCAAAAAGCCCCTGTGCCATGCCGCCAAGTCCGTCAATAAATAACCGCTTCATCACGCTTCTCCTCTGTTGAGAACCGCCCATTCTCCCTGATGTTCCGGTTCCTCTGTAATACAGGTGATCTTCTCTCCGTCCGCATCCAGGATTTCCGGGATCTTGACTTCTGTCTCCAGACGATAATCTGTCAGAAGCCAGCTCACGATATTCACATTATCTCTGCGTCCGACAACTTTATCCGGCTGCACTTCCCCGATCATCTGCTCCAGAAAATCGATATCCACCTGATTTGTACTGCAGTACAGCATCAGATTGCGGTGAATCCACAGATATACACCGCTTACCATCTCCGCCGCAAGCTCTTCACCGGGCTGTACGTTAATATATATGGTCTGGAACTTCTCTTCCAGCCCATACCGTCTGATTGCCGTAAGGATCGCCTTTCCATAGGGCTCTGCATTCAGATATCCTTCCAGTGCCTTCAGATCCTCCTTTTTGCACTCTCTTATCATATATAATCCCTCCATTAACTTTTCTGTTCTGTCTGTTGCCGGACATAAAAAAAGCACTGCTTTTCTCTGCCGCGACTGTCATTTTGTTTCTTTACTAATATATCAAAAAGGGGGATTTTGAGCAATGGGATTTTCCGCTATTTTGTTCACTACCTTCATTGACTGAACGTACGAAAACAGAGATGTTTTTCAAGACATATTCTGCGGAGCTGGAGGATGTGGGCGGGGTTCCGCTCCGGGGAGTAAGAGCAACTAAGAAGTTCCGGGCACGGACTAAATACAAGGACAGGCGGTGAGCAACTCGCATTCGCTCAGACAATCTCACCGTCTGTCCTAACGTCCGTACACGGAACTCCAAGTTGCGCTAATTCCCCTTCGAAGTCACCCCGCCCACATCCTCCAGCTCCGCAGAAAAGTTTCTTGAAACAGGGTCTGTTTTCTATTTTATCCAAATGGGAAGTCAGTAACAATATAGCTG
>DXGZ01000053.1 GCA_019113645.1 Candidatus Mediterraneibacter vanvlietii
AGTTCCGGGCAGGGACGTTAGGGCAGACGGCGAGATTGTCTGAGCGAAGCGAGTTGCTCGCCGGCTGTCCTTGCATTTAGTCCATGCCCGGAACTTCTTAGATTCACTTAGGCCCTGGAGCGGAGCCCTGCCCACACCCTCCGGCTCCGCAGAATATGTTTTAGAATGCTCTCCTGTTTTCGGAAATATCGTCTCAAAAAGTCAGCGAACCTAATCAACTAAATAGCTGAAAAACTTCTTTACAAGCCACCGCCGGTATGCTATACTATCCGAGGTTACAAAGTAAGCCGGTATTCGGTAACTGGATGACTCCAACCGTTGCTTAGTACCAGGCGGTTTTAATTAAGAAGGAGGAGCAAAAATGATCGCAAAAGAAAAGAAACAGGCAATCATTAAAGAGTATGGAAGAAGCGAGGGAGATACAGGATCTCCGGAAGTACAGGTAGCTATCCTGACAGCGAGAATCAACGAACTGACAGAGCACTTCAAGGCTAACCCGAAGGATCACCACTCAAGAAGAGGTCTTCTGAAGATGGTTGGACAGAGAAGAGGACTTCTTGCATACCTTAAGAAAATCGATATCGAGAGATACCGTTCACTGATCGAGAGACTTGGACTGAGAAAATAGTCACGGGTCACAGAAAAGGAAAATGCGGAGCAGATTTTTATCTGCTCCGTTTTTTTTAATTGCCTATCGTAATGCAGTATGCTATAATATATAAGATTGCGGACAGTGATAAGTAACCGAGACCACTGAAAAGCGTATTATTAATAATTTTAGTACATTTTTCAGTAGTTTCGGAGACGTCTGTCCGCGCAGTATTCAAGCAATCTAAATTGAAAAGGAGAAAACCATGTACAAAAAATTTGAAATGGAACTGGCAGGCAGAACCCTGCGCGTGGACGTGGACAGAGTCGCTAAACAGGCGAACGGCGCAGTCCTTATGCACTATGGCGATACGACTGTGCTCTGCACGGCAACGGCATCCGAGAAACCGAGAGAAGGAATCGACTTCTTCCCGCTCAGCGTGGAGTACAATGAGAGAATGTACGCAGTCGGCAAGATCCCGGGAGGATTCAACAAGAGAGAGGGAAAGGCTTCTGAGAACGCAATTCTGACAGACCGTGTAATCGACCGCCCGATGCGTCCGCTGTTCCCGAAGGATTACAGAAATGATGTGACACTTGAGAACCTTGTCATGTCAGTGGATCAGGACTGCAGCCCGGAGCTGACAGCCATGCTCGGCGCATCTATCGCGACAAGCATTTCCGATATCCCGTTTGACGGACCGATCTCCACAACACAGGTCGGACTGATTGACGGTGAGTTTGTATTCAACCCGACAGCAGAGCAGAGAGAGGTCTCAGAGATGGCTCTGACAGTCGCTTCTACAAAAGAGAAAGTCATCATGATCGAAGCAGGCGCAAACGAGGTGCCGGAAGACAAGATGATCGAGGCGATCTTCGCAGCTCATGACCTGAACCAGAAAGTGATCGCATTCTTTGACACAATCGTGGCAGAGTGCGGAAAAGAAAAACACGAGTATCAGAGCTTTGCAGTTCCGCAGGAGCTTTTTGACGCGATCAAAGAGATCGTTCCTCCGGAGCAGATGGAGGAAGCTGTATTCACAGATGACAAGCAGACAAGAGAAGAGAACATCCGCGTTATCACAGAGAAGCTGGAAGAGGCATTTGCAGATAATGAGGAGTGGCTTGGTGTTCTCGGCGAGGCTGTTTACCAGTATCAGAAGAAGACAGTAAGAAAGATGATCTTAAAAGACCACAAACGTCCGGACGGACGTGCGATCGACCAGATCCGTCCGCTGTCCGCAGAGGTAGATCTGATTCCGAGAGTACACGGATCAGCTATGTTTACAAGAGGACAGACTCAGATCTGTACTGTGACGACTCTTGCTCCGCTTTCCGACGCACAGAGGCTGGACGGACTTGACGAGCAGGAGACATCCAAGAGATATATGCACCACTATAATTTCCCGTCATACTCTGTCGGTGAGACGAAACCTTCCAGAGGACCGGGACGCCGTGAGATCGGACACGGTGCGCTGGCAGAGAGAGCGCTTCTGCCGGTACTTCCGAGCGAGTCTGAATTCCCGTATGCGATCCGTACGGTTTCCGAGACATTTGAGTCAAACGGATCCACTTCACAGGCAAGTGTGTGCGCGTCCAGTATGTCTCTGATGACAGCAGGTGTGCCGATCAAATCCGCTGTTGCAGGTATCTCAGCAGGACTTGTGACAGGTGATACAGATGATGATTACCTTGTTCTGACAGATATCCAGGGTCTGGAAGACTTCTTCGGAGACATGGACTTCAAGGTGGCAGGTACTCATAAAGGTATCACAGCGATCCAGATGGATATCAAGATCCACGGACTGACAAGACCGATCATCGAGGAAGCTATCGCAGCGACAAGAAAAGCAAGACTCTATATCATCGATGAGGTTATGAACAAGGCGATCGCAGAGCCGAGACCGGAAGTCGGACCGTACGCTCCGAAGATCATCCAGATGCAGATTGATCCTCAGAAGATCGGCGATGTGGTTGGACAGAGAGGCAAGACGATCAATGCCATTATCGAGCAGACCGGCGTTAAGATTGATATCGAAGATGACGGTTCTGTATCAATCTGCGGCACGGAAAAAGAAGGAATGGACAAGGCGGCAAAACTGATCCATACGATTGTTACGGATTTCGAAGCCGGACAGGTGTTTGAAGGAAAGGTGGTCAGCATTAAAGAATTCGGCGCTTTCCTCGAGTTTGCACCGGGCAAGGAAGGGCTTGTACACATTTCCAAAATCGCAAAACAGAGAGTAAATAAAGTTGAGGATGTGCTTGCTCTTGGCGATGTTGTCAAGGCAGTATGCCTGGGCAAAGACAAAATGGGAAGATTCAGCTTCAGTATCAGAGACGTGGCTGAATAAAAAATAAGGTTACAACTAAATGACCGGCACACGCCGAAACCGGATATACGCATGCGGCTGCGGGAAGGAACTGACTGCCCGGGCTGCAAGGCACGGATTTGGCGTGTGTCTTTTCTATAAATAAGCGGTGGTGAAGTGCAGATGGAACAGATGACATTATTCGGGAACAGCAGGTCGATGACGCCTCTGGCAAGCAGGCTGCGGCCGGATACTCTTGAGGACTTTGTGGGACAGGAGCACCTGATCGGAAAAGGGAAGATCCTGCGTCAGCTGATCGAGAGGGATCAGATTTCCTCCATGATTTTCTGGGGACCTCCGGGTGTTGGAAAAACGACTCTTGCGAGCATTATTGCCGGCAGGACGAAATCAGAGTTTATCAATTTCAGCGCGGTGACGAGCGGAATTAAGGAGATCAAGGAAGTGATGAACCGGGCGGAACAGAGCCGGTGCGCAGGTCTGCGGACCGTTCTGTTCGTGGATGAGATCCACCGTTTCAACAAGGCTCAGCAGGATGCGTTTCTTCCCTATGTGGAGAGAGGCAGCATCATTCTGATCGGCGCCACCACGGAGAATCCGTCTTTTGAGATTAACGCAGCTCTTCTGTCCCGCTGCCGCGTCTTTGTCCTGAAAGCGCTTGACGAAGATGATCTTGTAAAGCTCCTTGGAAATGCACTTAAGAAACCGGAAGGGTTCGGCAGCCAGAATGTTCAGATATCCCCGGAGAATATCAGGGCCATCGCTGAATTTGCAAACGGGGACGCCCGCACGGCGCTCAATACGCTTGAGATGGCGGTCTTAAACGGCGAGATCAGTGCTGACGGCATCCGGGTCACAACGGAAGGTCTTGCCCAGTGTATCAGCAGAAAATCTCTGCTGTATGACAAGACCGGTGAGGAACATTACAACCTGATCTCCGCGCTTCATAAGTCAATGAGAAACAGTGATCCGGACGCGGCGATCTACTGGATGATGAGGATGCTGGAGGGCGGGGAGAACCCTCTCTATATTGCCAGAAGACTGATCCGTTTTGCCAGCGAGGATGTGGGGATGGCGGACAGCAATGCACTCCAGGTCGCGGTGGCAGCCTATCAGGCATGCCATTTTCTCGGGATGCCGGAGTGCGATGTGCACCTGACACATGCGGTTGTCTATCTGTCTCTGGCGCCAAAATCCAACGCGCTCTATACTGCCTGCGAGGCGTGCAAAAAGGACGTCCGGACCCGCAGGGCAGAACCGGTGCCGATGCAGATCCGTAATGCGCCTACCAGGCTTATGAAGGAACTCGGTTACGGGGAAGGATACGAATATGCTCATGATACAGAAGAAAAACTGACGCATATGCAGTGTATGCCGGACGGCTTAAAAGACAGAGTCTACTATCATCCCACAGACCAGGGCGAGGAAGAGAAGGCTGCAAAGCGGCTTGAAGAGATCAGAAAGTATAAAACTTTATAAAATGTCCAGACTAGTCAGTAATACGGAAAGAGAAAGAGGTTGCAGACTGTGAAGAGACTGAGTGAGTACTTGTTTTTACTGACATTTGGAGGAACACTTTACTATACGTTTGAGATCGTTTTTCGGGGATTCTCCCACTGGTCAATGTTTCTGCTGGGCGGTATCTGTTTTGTGTTTTTCGCTCAGCAGGGGCTCTGGACAGGCTGGACGGAGCCGCTCTGGAAACAGGTGGGATGGTGCGTGATTTTCGTGACGGCCGGGGAGTTTATTACAGGTATCATTGTCAATAAAATTATGGGATGGCAGGTGTGGGATTATACAGATCAGCCCTTTCAGATCATGGGGCAGATCTGCCTTCCGTTTACCGTGATTTTCTCGGGTCTCTGCGCGCTCGGCATCCTCATGAGCGGCTATCTTCTCCACTATTTATATGGAGAAAAGCGGCCTTTTTTTCATGTGCTCTGAGAAGATTTCTTATATTGAACAGAAAACTCAAAAATGCTATAATACATCCGCAGAAAAAACTGCAGAACAATTCATGACAGAAACATGATGAGAATTCATATAGAAGGAGTAGGAATGTGGCTGAAATAACACCAATGATGAAGCAGTATCTGGAGACGAAATCCCAGTATCAGGACTGCATTCTGTTTTACAGGCTGGGAGATTTTTACGAGATGTTCTTTGACGATGCGCTCACGGCGTCCAGGGAACTGGAGATCACTCTGACGGGAAAAAACTACGGGCAGGAAGAGCGCGCGCCTATGTGCGGCGTTCCGTACCATGCTGTGGACAGCTATCTGAACAAGCTCGTTTCAAAAGGCTATAAAGTGGCGATCTGCGAGCAGGTGGAGGATCCGAAGACAGCCAAGGGGATTGTAAAACGTGAAGTGGTCCGCATTGTCACACCTGGAACGAATCTGGATACCCAGGCGCTGGATGAGACGAAGAATAATTATATTATGTGTATTGTCTATATCGCTGACAGGTACGGAGTTTCCGTTGCAGATATTACGACAGGAGATTATTTCGTGACAGAGATCCCGGACAGCGCCAAGCTGATGGATGAGATCTACAGGTTCTCACCTACGGAGATTATCTGCAATGAGGCGTACTACATGAGCGGAATGGATCTGGACAGCCTGAAGGAGCGGTTTGGGATCACCATCTATTCTCTGGATGCCTGGTATTTTGACGATGCAGTGTGCCGCCAGAAACTGCTGGAGCATTTTAAGGTGTCGAGCTTTGCCGGCCTGGGGCTTGCGGACTATGACTGTGGAATTATCAGTGCCGGGGCGCTGCTTCAGTATCTGCTCGAGACGCAGAAGAACTCCCTGGCAAACCTGACTCATATCACTCCCTATGCGTCGGGAAAATATATGATGCTTGACAGTTCGACAAGGCGGAATCTGGAGCTCTGCGAAACACTCAGGGAGAAGCAGAAGAGAGGTTCTCTTCTCTGGGTTCTGGACAAGACGAAGACTGCCATGGGCGCCAGGACACTGAGAAAATACGTAGAGCAGCCGCTGATCGACAAGGCAGAGATTGTAAAGCGGCTTGACGCAGTGGAAGAGCTGAAGACGCAGGCAATTTCGAGAGAGGAGATCCGGGAGTACCTCTCCCCGGTCTATGACCTGGAGCGTCTGATCATGAAGATTTCCTACGGATCCGCGAACCCGAGAGATCTCACTGCCTTCCGTACTTCTCTGGAAATGCTGCCGCCGATCTGCTACATTCTGGAGGAAATGCAGTCCGAACTGCTGAAGAATATCCGCGAGGACCTGGATCCGCTGGAGGATCTGTGCAGCCTTGTACGGGATGCGATCCGGGAGGATCCGCCGCTGGCGATGAAAGAGGGAAATATCATCCGTGACGGCTATAACGAAGAGGTGGACAAGCTGCGCAGAGCCAAGTCGGACGGAAAAGACTGGCTCGCCAAACTGGAAAATGACGAGAGGGAAAAGACTGGAATCAAAAATCTGCGGATCAAGTTCAACAAGGTGTTCGGTTACTATCTGGAAGTGACGAATTCCTACAAGGATATGGTGCCGGATTACTATACCCGCAAACAGACGCTCGCCAATGCCGAGCGTTATATTACCCCAGAGTTAAAAGAGCTGGAGGATATGATTCTCGGAGCAGAGGACAAGCTCTATGCCCTGGAATATGAAATATACAGTCAGGTGCGGGATACGATTGCAGCCGAGGTGGAGCGCATTCAGAATACTGCAAAAGCCGTCGCGGCTCTTGACGTGTTCGCTTCCCTTGCCCTGGTTGCCGAGCGCAATAATTATGTGCGTCCGAAGATCAACGAGAAGGGTGTGATCGACATCAAGGAGGGGCGGCATCCGGTTGTAGAGCGGATGATTCCCAACGACATGTTTATTGCAAATGATACATATCTGGATGATAAGAAACACAGAATTTCAATTATAACAGGACCGAACATGGCGGGTAAATCTACCTATATGAGACAGACTGCCCTGATCGCCCTGATGGCGCAGATCGGATCATTTGTTCCGGCAAAAAGCGCGAACATCGGTATTTCCGACCGGATTTTCACGAGAGTCGGCGCTTCTGACGATCTGGCTTCCGGACAGAGTACTTTCATGGTGGAGATGACGGAAGTAGCCAATATCCTGAGAAACGCCACATCAAAGAGCCTTCTCATCCTCGATGAGATCGGGCGCGGGACAAGTACGTTTGATGGTCTGTCCATTGCCTGGGCAGTGGTGGAATACATCAGTGACAGTCGTCTTCTCGGCGCGAAAACACTGTTTGCAACCCACTACCATGAACTGACCGAGCTGGAAGGAAAGATCGATAATGTCAATAACTACTGCATTGCCGTGAAGGAGAAAGGCGATGACATCGTCTTCCTGCGGAAGATCGTCAAGGGCGGTGCAGATAAGAGTTACGGAATCCAGGTGGCGAAGCTGGCAGGAGTTCCGGATATGGTGATTGACAGGGCGAAAGAGATCGTGGAAGAGCTGAGTGATGAAGATGTCACTGCGCGTGTCAGCGAGATTGCCGTCAAGGAGAAGATGACGAAGAAGAAACCGAAAGTCAAGAAGTATGATGAGGTGGATATTGCCCAGATGTCTCTGTTTGACACAGTGAAGGATGACGACGTGCTGGAAGAGCTCAAGAATCTGGATGTGGGAAATATGACCCCGATCGATGCGCTGAACACCATTTACCGTCTGCAGAACAAGCTGAAGAACAGGTGGTAAAAAGAGAAGAAGGAGGAGAATATGCCGCATATTCAGGTACTGGATCAGATTACAATTGATAAGATTGCAGCAGGAGAGGTGATCGAACGTCCGGCTTCTATTGTGAAGGAGCTTGTGGAGAATGCCATAGATGCCGGGGCCACATCAGTTACAGTGGAGATCAGGGACGGAGGAATTTCACTGATCCGCATCATGGACAACGGGTGCGGAATTCCTCACGATGAAGTCAGAAGCGCTTTTCTGCGCCACTCTACGAGCAAGATCCGATCTGTGGAAGATATCGCCCATATCAGTTCTCTGGGCTTTCGCGGGGAGGCGCTCTCAAGTATTGCCGCGGTGACAAAGACAGAGCTGATCACCAAGACAGAGGAAGAAGAGCTGGGAACCAGATATGTGATCGAGGGAGGAAAAGAGACGGAGTTTGAAGAAACCGGCGCGCCGAACGGCACGACATTTCTCGTGCGTCAGTTGTTCTACAATGTGCCGGCGAGACGGAAATTCCTGAAAACTCCCATGACTGAGGCGGGACATGTACAGGACCTGCTCATGCATCTTGCCCTGTCCCATCCGGAGGTCGCACTCCTGTTTATCAACAACGGACAGGAAAAACTGCGTACCTCGGGCAACGGGAAATTAAAAGATGTAATCTATAATGTATACGGACGGGATGTTGCGGCAAATCTCCTGGATATTGATTATGAGAAAGGGGCCCTTCGGATTACCGGGTATCTCGGAAAGCCGGTGATCACGCGAGGAAACAGGAACTTTGAGAATTTCTTTGTCAACGGACGGTACGTGAAGAGTCCCATGATCTCAAAATCTCTGGAAGATGCATACAGGGATTTCACCATGCAGCACAAATTCCCATTCGCTGTGCTTCATTTTCATGTCAGCGGGGAAGATATTGATATCAATGTTCATCCCACAAAGATGGAACTGAGATTTCAGAAACAGCAGGAAGTGTATAATACCGTATTCGAGGGGGTACACAGGAGACTGCTCGAACCGGAGCTGATTCAGAAGGCAGAGATTCCGGAGCCGGTGGCTGAGAAGAAGGAGGAGAAAAAGGAAAGCCCCTTCCTCCTAAAACCGCGGGCGCAGAGTGCGCAGGGGACTGATGCCGGGGGGATGCAGCCGATAGCACAGCCCGCGCCGGAGGTCTCTGGAAGAGCAGTGACAGATGTGTCAACCGCTTCTGGAGGAGCTCCAGCCGGGGAAGTTCATGATGAGGACTATTTCATCCGGAAGATGCGGGAGAGGGTGACAGCATATCACCAGCGCAGTTCTTCCGCAGAGGTCAGCGACCGCAGGGGGATCTACCGCCAGCAGGAGCAGGCGGACCGGATTCGTGAGGCGGCTGTGAGCAGCGCAGCTGTGCATCGCACGCCGGAAAGCCAGGCAGACCCGGAATTGGACGCAATAAAAGCAGCGGACGGTCAGGCAGACATGGAGCAGTCTCCGGCGGGTACACCTGACAGCAGAACGGCTGCTGAGAAGAGCCCGGCTGCTGCCGCAGAAAAGCCGAAGCAGCTCGATCTGTTTGAGGAGAACTTTCTGAAACGGGACGTCCGCGCAGAATATAAACTGATTGGTCAGGTGTTTGACACTTACTGGCTGGTACAGTTTCACGACAGCCTTTATATCATTGACCAGCACGCCGCTCATGAGAGGGTGCTCTATGAGCGGACGCTGAAGAGCATGAAATCGCGTGAGTTTACCTCCCAGTACTTAAGTCCGCCGATTATCCTCACCCTTTCCATGCAGGAAGCGCGTCTTCTGGAAGAGAACATGGACCGCTTCTCACGCATCGGGTTTGAGATCGAACCTTTCGGAGGGGAGGAGTACGCCGTGCGCGCGGTTCCGGACAATCTTTTCAGCATTGCAAAAAAAGAACTGCTCATGGAGATGATCGATGATCTCTCGGACGGACTGACTACATCCATGACGCCGGAGCTGATCGATGAGAAGGTGGCTTCCATGTCTTGCAAAGCGGCAGTGAAAGGGAATAACCGTCTGTCCGCGCAGGAGGTTGACGCGCTGATCGGCGAGCTGCTGACACTGGATAATCCGTATCACTGCCCCCACGGAAGACCTACGATTATTGCGATGACGAAGAAAGAATTAGAGAAGAAGTTTAAGAGGATTGTGTGATGAAACGACCTTTAATCATATTGGCGGGTCCCACAGCCGTTGGGAAGACGGCGGCATCCATACAGCTTGCGAAATCGGTCGGCGCTGAGATTATTTCCGCAGACTCCATGCAGGTGTACCGGCAGATGGATATCGGTTCGGCAAAAATCATGCCGGAGGAGATGGACGGGGTGCCTCATCATCTGGTGGATGTGCTTGAGCCGGAAGAAGAATTCAATGTAGTCAGATTTCAGAGCCTGGCGAAAGAAGCCATGGAAAAGATCTATGCTGCCGGGAAGATACCGCTTATCGTGGGCGGAACCGGGTTTTATATTCAGGCGCTTCTGTATGACATTGATTTTACGGAAAATGATGGAGATGACAGCTTCCGGAAGGAACTGGAGCAGACCGCTGAAGAGATGGGGAGCGAAGCGCTCCACCGGCAGCTTCGGGAGGTTGATCCGGCGTCGGCTGAGCAGATCCATCCTCATAATAAAAAGAGAATTATCCGGGCGCTGGAATTCTACCACCAGACCGGGCAGAGGATCTCAGAGCATAACGAGACGGAGCGGCAGAAGGAATCTCCCTACCAATACGCCTACTTTGTGCTGACTGACGACCGGGCGAAGCTGTATGAACGGATCGACCGGCGGGTGGATCAGATGATGGAAGATGGGCTTCTTGATGAAGTACGCGGGCTGAAAGAACGGGGAGTGAGCCGGACTTCGACTGCGATGCAGGGACTCGGCTACAAGGAACTCTACGCTTATCTGGAAGGTGAAATGACGCTGGAGGAGGCGGTCCGCATTATCAAGCGGGATACGAGACATTTTGCGAAACGTCAGCTGACATGGTTTAAACGAGAGCGGGACGTGGTCTGGGCAGACCGTTCTGTAATCGGCAGCGGGACTGAACTTCAGAAGTTCTTTCTCAATGTTCTGGAAGAGAGAGGAATCTTATGACCGTCAGGTGAAGATAAACCATCTGCTGCCGGTAGGGCTGTTAAGAAGACAGGAGAATCAGAGCATCCGTTTTATAAATAGAGAAGAGAGGGAAGAAAACAGGGAATGGAAACAACAGGATCAGATTATATGTATAAAGAACTGGGAATTTCAGAAGAGGTATACAACTTCGGGCAGAAGATAGAGGAAGATTTGCGGGACCGGTTTGCGGAATTCGACCGCACGGCGGAATATAATCAGATGAAAGTGATTCGCGCCATGCAGGAGAACCGGGTCAGTGAGGCATGTTTTAACTATGTCAGCGGATACGGGTACAATGACCTTGGACGGGATACGCTGGAAGAAGTGTACGCGTCCACATTTCACACGGAGGCTGCGCTTGTCCGCCCTCAGATTACATGCGGAACCCATGCGCTTGCGCTCGCACTCGCGGCAAATCTGCGCCCGGGAGATGAGCTGTTATCCCCGGTGGGAAAACCGTATGACACACTGGAAGAAGTGATTGGAATCCGTCCGTCAAACGGGTCTCTGGCCGAGTATGGAGTGACCTACCGCCAGGTGGAGCTTCTGGAAGACGGTTATTTTGATTATCCTGCGATCGAGGCGGCGTTAAATGAGCGCACAAAACTGGTGACTATCCAGAGGTCAAAAGGGTACCAGACACGCCCCAGTTATTCGGTCGGGAAGATCGGGGAACTGATCTCGTTTATCAAGGCGAGAAGGCCGGATGTAATCTGCATGGTTGACAACTGTTACGGAGAATTCGTGGAACGGATCGAGCCGAGTGATGTGGGCGCTGACATGATCGTTGGATCTCTGATCAAGAATCCGGGCGGCGGTCTTGCTCCCATTGGCGGATATATTGCCGGCCGGGCTGATCTGATTGAAAACTGCGCTTACCGCCTGACTTCACCGGGGCTTGGAAAAGAAGTGGGCGCCTCCCTCGGCGTCATGCAGTCCTTCTACCAGGGATTTTTCCTTGCGCCGACTGTGGTGTGCGGTGCGCTGAAAGGAGCTGTTTTTGCGGCAAATGTATATGAGCGTCTGGGATTTGCAGTGGTCCCGAACGGAAGTGAGTCAAGACATGACATCATCCAGGCAGTGACACTGGGCTCGCCGGAGGGTGTGATCGCTTTCTGCAAGGGCATCCAGGCTGCTGCCCCTGTGGACAGTTACGTAAGCCCGGAACCGTGGGCAATGCCGGGCTATGACAGCGATGTAATTATGGCGGCAGGCGCATTCGTGCAGGGGTCTTCCATCGAACTTTCCGCGGACGGTCCTATTAAACCGCCTTACGCAGTATATTTCCAGGGCGGGCTTACCTGGTATCACGCGAAGCTTGGCATTCTGAAATCTCTCCAGGGACTTGTTGATGCAGGAATCGTCAGCCTGGAACAGATATCAGAGCCGGGCAGATAGAGTCTGCGGAGAAAACAGAGAAGACACAGCAGGTCTGTCCGAGGGCAGTTGCCATGGCGGAACTGCGGAAGGAAGATCAGGAGGAGATTATGAGACAGATTGCGGTAATCGGAGGCGGTGCCTCCGGAATGATGGCAGCCATTACTGCTGCTTCAAAAGGCGCCCGGGTTGTTCTGATTGAACATAAGGACCGAATAGGCAGGAAGATTCTCTCTACAGGAAACGGACGGTGCAATTTCACAAACACACATCAGGAACCGGTCTGCTATCACTCGGATCAGTTTCTGTTTCCGTGGGGAATCATAGAGAAATTCAATGCCCAGGAGACGATCTCCTTCTTCCTTCAGCTCGGGATCTACTCCAAGAACCGGAACGGTTATCTCTACCCGAATTCAGACCAGGCTTCGGCAGTGCTTGACGCTCTTCGCATGGAACTGGAGCGCCTGAACGTGGAGATCCGGACCGACACGCAGTGCCGGGAGATTATCCCCGGGAAGAAAGGGTTCCGGATCGTTACAGATTCCGTGGAGATCCGTGCAGACCGGGCCATCTTAAGCACCGGGTCAAAGGCTGCGCCAGTGACCGGATCGGACGGATCAGGGTATGATCTCGCCAAGAAGCTGGGGCACCGGATTGTGCCGGTGCTCCCCGCCCTGACCGGGCTGCAGTGCGAAGGAAAGTTCTTCAAGGCGATTGCGGGAGTGCGGGCGAACGGAACCGTATCCATCTGGGCGGACGGGGAGTGCATTGCCCGGGATACCGGAGAACTTCAGCTTGCAAATTACGGAATCTCCGGCATTCCGGTCTTCCAGGTGAGCCGTTATGCATCCAGGCTTCTCTACGAGAAGAAAGAAGTATCCGCGGTACTTGATTTTATGCCGGATTTTACGGAAGAGCAGACAGCAGTATTTCTGAAGGCGCGTGCCGGGATGCGTCCCCGGAAGCAGGCAGACCAGTTTCTGATCGGGCTTTTCCATAAGAAGCTTTCCGACCTGTGGGTGAAGCTTTCCGGGATACCGGCAGAGAAGAAAGCAGGAGAGCTGACAGCGGAAGAGCTCAAGTCTCTCACAGGAATGATCAAAAACTTCCGGGTGCGTGTGAAGGCTGCGAACCCCTACGAGCAGGCACAGGTGTGCTGCGGCGGCGTGGATACGGCTGAGGTAGATCCGGACACGCTGGAATCTATCTACGTGCCGGGCGTGTATTTTGCAGGAGAGATTCTCGATGTAGACGGTATGTGCGGCGGCTACAATCTTCAGTGGGCCTGGTCCAGCGGACACGTGGCAGGGGAAGCTGCTGCCGCTGCGCACTGAGAAGATTCTGCCGGAAATGCAGATGCGAAATATTAGAATGAAAAAAATAAGAAATTGCTATGGAAATCATAAGGAGGAGTTCAGGTGATCCGTATTGACCAGCTGAAGCTGCCAATTGAACATACAACTGACCAGTTTGAGAAGAAACTGCTGAAAGTATTAAATATCCAGAAAAAGGAACTGAAGGAGTACCACATCAGGAAACGGTCTCTTGACGCGCGGAAAAAGCCGGAACTTTACTACGTCTATTCTGTTGACCTGAGAGTGAAGAATGAAGAGCCTGTTCTGAGGCGGATGAAAGGAAAGGCGAGAAAAGTGACGGAATCTCCCTATCGCGCTCCGGAGCACGGGGCGGAGAGAGCAGCCGGCAGACCGGTTGTGATCGGAAGCGGACCGGCAGGGCTGTTCTGTGGGTATCTTTTGGCACAGGAGGGATACTCTCCTCTGATTATTGAACGGGGCGCTCCGGTCAGAGAGAGACAGAAAGATGTGGAGCGTTTCTGGAAGACAGGTGTCCTGGATCCTGATTCCAATGTACAGTTCGGTGAGGGCGGCGCGGGCACGTTCTCGGACGGAAAGCTGAACACGCTTGTGAAAGACGCAAAAGGGAGAAACCGGTTTGTCCTTGAGACATTTGTGAAGTTCGGGGCGCCTGAAGACATTCTCTGGGAGCAGAAGCCCCATATTGGAACCGATATCCTGATCGATGTGGTTGAGGCAATGAGGAACAGAATCACAGAACTTGGCGGCGAAATCCATTTTCACAGCATGGTTACGGATATTATCCCGGAGGAAGAGAGTGTGGTGGTCAATGGATGTGAGAAGATAAGAACATCAGCTGCCGTGCTTGCGATCGGGCACAGCGCCAGGGATACGTTTCAGATGCTTTTTGACCGCGGAGTTGATATGAGCGGGAAATCCTTTGCCGTGGGCGTGCGTGTGGAGCATCCGCAGAGCCTGATTGACCGGAACGCGTACGGAAGAGAAGAGCGCGGCAGTCTTCCGGCAGCTGCGTATAAACTGACGGAGAAGCTGGATAACGGACGGGGTGTATATACGTTCTGCATGTGTCCCGGCGGTTATGTTGTCAATGCGTCTTCCGAACCGGAACGCCTTGCAGTAAACGGAATGAGCTATCACGGACGGGCAGGAGAGAACGCCAACAGCGCGGTTATCGTGACGGTCACTCCTGATGATTTCGGTTCGGATCACCCGCTGGCAGGAATCCGGTTTCAGAGGAACCTGGAAGAGAAAGCGTGGGAGGCCGGTTCAGGATGTGTTCCGGTGCAGAAATTCGAAGATTTCTGCGCAGACAGAAAAACCACAGAGCTCGGGAACATCAGGCCGAATATAAAAGGAGCGTACAGTCTTGCCAATGTACGCGGCATTTTCCCGGAGGAACTCTCGGATTCTCTTCAGCAGGGAATCGAAGCCATGGATCATAAGATCCGCGGGTTTGCCGATGGGGACGTTCTCTTATCCGGCGTGGAGAGCAGGACATCCTCTCCGGTCAGGATCGAGAGAGACGAAGCATTCAGAAGCAATATCTCCTGGGTGTATCCGTGCGGTGAGGGCGCCGGGTATGCCGGAGGGATCACCTCGGCAGCAATGGACGGCTTGAAGGTGGCTGAGGCGATTATCAGTCGGTTTCGCCCCTGTTAGGAGATATTTGTTTCCGCGGCGGTTCGGCCGCGCATGAGAAGTTTATGAATCGGTTCAGCCGCGCCATTCGGGAAACCGCACTGACGTGCTTATTGCGGCTGCGCCGCTGTTTCCCTCATGTACGGGCGCTCAGCCCATGGGACTGCACGCTCGAAAAAGCATGCGAGCATGCTTTTTTCTCCCGGACAGCCCATGGCTGAACTGTTATACAGTTCACAGAATTTTAATCTGGAATCCCTATACAGGTTTTTCAAATTGTGCTAAAATAAATCGTTGTATTGTATCATCGCAGTGATTACGGTACGAAATATGAGTAAAAACAACACAATTAAAGACATGTATCAGGAAGAGCGCCCATATGAGAAATGCCGGCGCTTCGGAGCAGAGAACCTGACGGACAGGGAGCTTCTCGCCGTTATGCTCAGGACGGGGACGAGGGGAGAGAATTCCCTGGAACTGGCAGGACGGCTTCTGCATCCGGATTTTGCGGCAGAAGGTCTTGGCAGCCTTCATAAATGGACGTTTGAAAAGCTTAAGTCTGTAAAAGGCATCGGAGAGGTCAAGGCAGTGCAGATTCTCTGTCTGGCAGAACTTGCCAAGAGGATGGCAATGGAGGAGACGAGGAAAGGACTGGATTTTTCCGACCCACATAAGATCGCTGCCTATTACATGGAGGATATGCGCCATCGAAAGCAGGAAGTACTGAAACTTGTGCTGCTCAACACACGGTCGTGTCTGATTGGGGACAGGAACGTCTCTGTCGGTACAGTGGACCGGGCGCTTGTATCTCCGAGAGATCTTTTCCATGAAGCACTGATGGCGAACGCGTCATCCATTATCCTCCTGCACAATCACCCAAGCGGTGATCCGACGCCAAGCGAGGAGGATATGCATATCACAAGGCGGGTGTTTGAGGCAGGGGCAATGCTTGGAATCCGGCTTCTTGATCACATCATCATAGGGGATAACTGCTTTGTCAGCATGAAAGAAAAGGGGATCTTTCAGATTTAAGCGTTAATTATTCGGAGTTTATTCATGGGAGTTTAATAGATAAGGGATGGATGATAATGGCGGGGAATGTTTATGGGCTTGATCTCGGAACGTACGAGATCAAGATTTTTGATAAGAAAAAAGATACCATATGGCGGGCGAAAGACGCGATCGCCATGAAAAACAAGAGATATATTTTTGCTGTCGGTGATGAGGCATATGAGATGTATGAAAAGGCGCCGGCAGACATACAGGTCATTTTTCCCATGAAAAACGGAGTGATCGCTCATTTTGACGATATGCAGTATCTGCTTGGGAGTCTGCTCGAGGCAGAACGGCGGTTTCTCCGTGGGGATCAGTATGTAATTGCCGTTCCGACGGATGTGACTGAGGTAGAGAAAAAAGCATTCTATGATCTTGTCCTGCATTCCGAGGCAAAGGCAAAATCTGTGCGGATCGTGGAGCGCGGACTTGCGGACGCTCTCGGATTCGGAATGGACGTCCTCTCTGACAAGGGAATTTTTGTCGCTAATTTCGGTGGAGGGACAACAGAGCTTTCTGTTCTGGCATCAGGAGGAATGGTTCTGAACAGGCTTTTGAAGATCGGAGGAGAGGACTTTGACCGTGCAATTACCGCTCTGGTTCGGCACAACAGAGAATTCCTGATCGGAAATCTTACAGGGGAACGTCTCAGAAGAGAGTTCGGTGTGTTTGATCAGAGTACGGGCAGCGCGATCCGGGTATCCGGCCGGGACCTGGTTACGGGAGTGCCGTCCCAGATGGAGATTCCTATCAGTCTTGTCAGGGCAGCAATGAAAGAACCGCTGGAGGATTGCGTCAGAGCGATCAGGACTATGATTGACCGTACGCCTCCGACTGTGCGCAGAGCGATTGAGGAGAAAGGCATCTGCCTGACCGGCGGGCTGGCGAACTTGAGAGGGCTTTCTACATATTTGAGAGAGAGCATCGGGCTTCCGGTTATGACAGTGGATGAACCTGAACTTTGTGCAGTGAAGGGACTTCAGAAGATTATTTCTGACCGGAACTACTACAGAAGGCTAAGTTATTCGATGTTGGATGAAGATTACAGGTGGTTAAGATAATGAAAAGAAAAAATCAGACTTCTCATACAAACAGATATATTCTAATCGGACTTGCGGTTTTCTGCGCTCTGATGATGGTCCTTTCCTCTGTCTCAGACAGAGTGAGCGGACCATTTAAAGTGCTGGCGAATGTGACTGTAATTCCGCTTCAGCAGGGAATTAATCAGGTGGGAGGATGGCTTGGAGATCTGAAGGATAATTTCGCTACTCTCCAGCAGCTCAGATCGGAAAATGAGAGCCTGCAGGAACAGGTGGACGCTCTGACTACGGAGAACAACTACCTCCAGGAAGAACGTTATGAATACGAGAGACTTCAGGAACTCTACCAGCTTGACCAGAACTACGCGGAATATGAGAAAACCGCTGCTCATGTCATTGGAAAAGATTCCGGAAACTGGTTCAGTTCCTTTACGATCGACAAGGGCAGTGCGGACGGCATTGAAGTCGATATGAATGTGCTTGCAGGAAGCGGTCTTGTCGGTATTGTGACGGAGGTGGGGCCAACGTGGGCAAAGGTCCGTTCCATAATCGATGACGCGAGCAATGTGAGCGGCATGGTTCTTTCCACATCAGATACGTGTGTTGTCAGCGGTGATCTGTCCCTTATGAGCAACGGACAGATTGCTTTTGACCAGATGGAGAATAATGACAATGTAGTTGCCGTCGGCGATCAGATCGTTACATCTTATATCAGTGACAAATACCTTCAGGGAATTCTGATCGGTTCGATCAGCGAGATAAATGTTGATTCAAACAACCTGACCCGCTCCGGATATATTATCCCTGCGGTGGACTTTAAGAATATTCAGGAGGTTCTCGTAATCACAACGACAAAAGCCGAGCTGACAGGTGAGAACATATCAGAATAGAGGAGAAGTGATTCATGAAAGCTATTAAGATCAGAAGGATTGCAGTTACGGCTGTGATTATACTGGCAGCATATCTCCTCCAGTGTTCGGTGTTCCCGGCGCTGGAGATCGGCGGAATCAAGCCGAATCTGATGCTGATCGTTACGGCATCGTTCGGATTTATGCGGGGACCGCGGGAAGGTATGTTTGTCGGGATTGCTTCCGGACTGCTCATTGATATACAGTCGGGCGACATGATAGGGTTCTATGCCCTGATCTATCTGGTCGCAGGTTATCTGAACGGGCTTTTTGAGCAGATTTATTTTGATGAAGATATTAAGCTGCCCCTGTTCCTGATCGCTGTGAGCGATCTTCTGTACGGGCTGTGCATCTATGTGTTTACATTCCTGCTCAGAAGCGACTTCAATTTTCTGTATTATCTGAACCGGATTATTATACCCGAGGCTATTTACACCATTGTGATAACACTTGGAGTTTACCCTCTGCTTCTGTTTATCAACCACAAGCTGGAGGCAGTAGAAAAAAGGAGTGCAAGCAAATTTGTTTAGAGAGATTTTAGACAGGCTGAAAGAGGCGGCAGAATACATTATGAAATCACGGCTGGTCGTGCTTATCATTGTATTCTGCCTGACTTCTTCCATCCTTATCGGAAGGCTCTTCTATCTCCAGATCGTCAGGGGAGAAGAGTATCTTGAAAATTATGAGCTTCAGATCAGAAGAACAAGAGAGATCCCGGCAACCAGGGGCAATATTTACGACCGGAACGGCAATCTGATTGCGTATAATGAGCTCGCCTATTCCGTAACGATCGTTGACACTCTCTCAACGGATATGGGGGATGACGAGCGGAATGAAACGATCAACGGTATTCTGGATCAGGTGCTGACTATTGTTGAGAAAAACGGGGATTCCGTGATCGACAGTTTCGGTATCATCCTGGATTCTTCCGGGACCTATCAGTTCGCGGAGACAAACGAGACGCTCCGTCTCCGTTTTGTGGCTGATGTGTACGGGCAGTCCTATACCGATGACCTGACAGAAGATCAGAGAAATCAGTCCGCGGCAGAGATCATGCACCATCTCTGTACAGAGCGGTACGGGCTGGATGATGAGAATAATGATCCCGCCTATATCCTGAAAATGGTCAACATGCGTTACGCCATGGGACTGAACAGCTATCAGCAGTATATGTCTACAACGCTTGCGTCCGATGTAAGCGATGAGACTGCTGCCGCGATCATGGAGAACCAGAGTTCTCTTGCCGGGGTGGACATAGAAGAAGAATCTCTCCGCCGCTATCCGGACGGGGAATATTTTGCCTCTGTAATCGGATATACGGGACCGATGTCCCAGGAGGAGTATGATGCCCTGGACGAAGAAGAGAAGGAAAATTACTCTCTCTCAGATATCGTCGGGAAATCGGGAATCGAGCAGGCATTTGACAGTACGCTTCAGGGGAAGAAGGGGGAGACAACCTTCTATGTTGACAATCTGGGAAAAGTAATCGAGACAGTCAGCTCGACTGCGCCGGAAGCGGGAAACGATGTCTACCTCACAATTGACAAAAATCTTCAGGTCAGCGCTTACAATCTTCTGGAGGAAAAACTTGCGGGAATTATTCTGAGCAAGCTTACGAACGTGCTGAACTATGATCCTTCGGTGGCGGATGACGCGGAAGACATTATTATTCCGGTGAGTGATGCCTACTATGCTTTTATTGGAAATGAGCTCATTGATATGGATCATTTCTCAAGTGAGGACGCAGGCACTGCGGAACAGGCGGTTTACAGCACGTTCCAGGCACGCAAGGAAACGGTTTTAAACGAGCTGATCTCTCAGCTTCAGAATCCGGATGCGCCGGCATACAGTGAGCTGTCGGACGAGATGAAAGCCTATATGGATTATATATGCGACACTGTGCTTAAAGAAAGCACAGGCATCCTGATGAACAGTGAGATCGACCCGACAGATGAGACACAGATCGCCTGGGCAACGGACGAAGTGATCAGCCTCTATACTTATCTGAACTACGCGATTTCCCAGAACTGGATCGATACAACGAAGCTCGGGGAGAGCACGTATTCCAGTTCGGAGGAGATTTATCAGGGAATTGTGGCATACCTTCAGGATTATTTGAGTGATGACAGTAATTTCGACAAACTTCTCTATGAATATCTTATAAAATCAGGAGGTATCACCGGTGCGCAGATCTGCGCCATCACGTATGAGCAGGGAGTTCTTCCAATGGATGAGAACGCTTATAACGGACTCATGGCGGGGACAACGGATGCATACGGCTGGCTGTATAACAAGATAGAAACACTTGAAATCACACCGGGTGACCTGGCGCTTGAACCGTGTTCGGGCGGCGTTGTGGTCACGGATCCGAATACAGGCGATGTGCTGGCATGCGTATCCTATCCGGGCTATGACAACAACCGGCTGGCGAATACCATGGATTCGGCATACTATAACAAGCTGAATACCGGACTGGCGAATACCTTCTATAACCGGGCAACACAGGAAAAGACAGCTCCAGGTTCCACATTTAAGATGGTATCTGCCACTACGGGACTTGAGGAGGGGCTGATTGACACCGGTACACAGGTGCTCTGCACCGGTGTGTTTGACACCGTTACTCCGAGCCCGAGGTGCTGGAGCTACCCGAACGGGCATGGTTCGCTGAATGTTGTCCAGGCGCTGGAGCATTCGTGCAATGTATTCTTCTATCAGCTCGGATACGATCTGAGCCTTGACTCAGAGGGAGACTATGACAGTGACATCGGAACGGACAAGCTGGCAAAATACGCGGAGATGTTCGGACTCGGTCAGACATCCGGAGTTGAGATACCGGAGGCTGAACCGGAGATTTCTGATGAGTATTCCATCCAGTCTGCGATCGGACAGGGTACAAACAACTATACAGTGAGCCAGCTGAACCGCTATGTGACCGCGATTGCAAACAGCGGAACGGTTTATGATCTCACACTGATTGACAAGACAACAGATTCAGACGGCAATCTCATCCGGGATTACGAGGCAGAAGTTGCAAATACAATGGATGACATCAGCCAGACTACATGGGATGTCCTTCATCAAGGAATGCAGGACATGGTGAGCAGTTCCACCACATTTACAGGACTTGAATTCTCCATGGCGGGCAAGACGGGTACCGCACAGCATAACGAGCTGCACGCGGACCACGTACTTTTCGTCGGCTATGCGCCTGCGGAATCACCGGAGTTATCGATCGCAGTCCGTATCACATACGGGTACAATTCCGGATATGCTTCTGAGATTGGAAGGGATATCGCGAGGATCTATTTCAATCCGGATCTTTCCGGCGACCTGATCACGGGCGGCGCAGCTGATCTCGGAGCGGGAATTGCCGGAGATTAAAGAACGGGGGTTGGAGCATGGACAGGCTTGTCACAATCAGAAGCAGTAAATACGGGCTGGATATCGAGCTTGACCCGGAGGTAGGGTTCGATGTCCTCCTGAAAGAACTTATGAGTAAATTCAGGGATTCGGCCCGTTTCTTCAAAGATGCCACCATGGCGCTGAGCTTCAGCGGACGCAGTCTGAGCCGGTCCGACGAAGACCGGATTCTGAAGTTGATTCAGGATAACACGAGAATTAATATTCTGTGCATTATTGAACGCAATGAGAAAGATGAGCTGATGTACAAGAGCATAATAGACCGGGTTCTTGCCGATTCAGGCAGAAGAGAGGGCCAGGTTTACAGAGGAACTCTCAGGAGAGGACAGATTCTGGAATCAGAGGGCGACATTGTGATACTCGGCGATGTGGAGCTGGGCGCATGCGTTGTCGCGGACGGGAGCGTCATTATCGTGGGGAACCTGTACGGTTCTGTCAGCGCAGGCGCGTCCGGAGACAGTGCATCCTATGTCGTTGCTGTTTCCATGCAGCCGAAACAGCTGCGTATCGCCGGTATTGAGGCGAAACGTCAGATCATCTATCAGGAGAGCCTGAGTATAAAAGGCCCGAAAATAGCTGTAGTCGAAGGCAGGCATATCTATCTGGATCCTCTTGTTGAGTGATTGCTAGAACATGGGTAGGAGGAAAAGCAGCATGGGAGAGGTTATAGTTATTACATCAGGAAAAGGCGGTGTCGGGAAAACGACAACGACAGCAAATATCGGAATCGGACTGTCGGGTCTGGGGAAAAAGGTAATGGTCATAGACACAGATCTGGGGCTTCGGAATCTGGATGTGGTGATGGGACTTGAAAACCGTATCATCTACAATATCGTCGACGTGATTGAGGGAAGCTGCCGCCTGAAACAGGCTCTGATTAAGGACAGCCGTTTCCCCGAACTCTACCTGCTTCCATCGGCGCAGACGAGAGACAAGTCGAGTGTATCGCCGGAGCAGATGAAGAAACTGATCGATGACATCCGGGATGAATTTGACTTCATCCTCCTGGACTGTCCGGCAGGCATCGAACAGGGGTTTCAGAATGCCGTAGCAGGGGCGGACCGGGGAATTGTGGTGACTACACCGGAGGTTTCAGCTATCCGTGACGCTGACCGCATTATCGGACTTCTGGAAGCGTCCGGGATCCGCCAGAATGACCTGATTATCAACCGGCTTCGCATCGATATGGTACGCCGTGGGGATATGATGTCCGTGGATGATGTGACAGAGATCCTGGCAGTGAATCTTCTGGGAGTTATTCCGGATGATGAGCAGGTTGTGATCGCTACGAACCAGGGAGAGCCAGTTGTCGGGGAAGACAGCCTTGCCGGAAAGGCGTACGCGGATATATGCAGAAGGCTGCTCGGCGAGGAGATCCCGGTAGACGATTACTCGAAGCCGGAAGGTTTTTTCGAAAAGATTTCCAATCTCTTTCACAGAAATTAGGGGGGACGTTTATGAGTGCTCATTCCGTTAATATTGCGAAAGAGAGACTTAAGAACCTTCTGACCGCCGACCGGATGCAGTGCGCGCCAGAGGCTGCCCAGCGTCTTCCGGTAGATCTCTATCACACGATCTCAAAATATGTCGAGATCAGGCCTGAGGACTTCAACATTGAGATAACACGTACAGATATACATATAAAATACATGGGAGAGAAGAATTGAAATTTCTATTAAAGAATATTAAGTCACGTTACAGCATAAAAGATTATCGTTTCAGTCTTGTCGCGCTTGTTATTGCATTGTCTATTTTCGGTGTGTTTATGGTGCGCAGCGCGCGTCCGGATTTCATGAGCCGGCAGATTATGGGTGTGGTTCTCGGAATCGCAGCCATGGTGGTCATCTCTCTGATTGACTATAAATGGGTGCTGAACCTGTACTGGCCGCTTTACGGACTCAATATTGTGCTTCTTCTGGCAATCTGGATTCCCGGACTTGGCAGAACGGTAAACGGTGCGCGGCGCTGGCTGAATCTTGGTTTTACACAGCTGCAGCCTTCGGACCTGACGAAGATACTTCTGATCCTGTTTTTTGCGAAGTTTCTGTCAGACAGGGAGAAGGTGATCAACAGTCCGAAAGTGATTATTCAGGCTGTTGCGCTTTTGGTTCCTTCGCTTGTGCTGATCGTGGCTCAGCCCAATCTGTCCACAACGATCTGTGTGGCCGCGCTTTTCTGCGCGATCATGTTCCTGGCAGGTCTGAGCTATAAATTTATCGGGACAATGCTTGTGATTGCGGTTCCCACGGTTGTGATATTCCTTGCGATCGCGGTTCAGCCGAATCAGCCGTTTCTGCATGACTACCAGCAGGAGAGAATCCTTGCCTGGCTGGAACCAGAGAAGTATGCGGACGATGAGTCCTATCAGCAGCTGAACTCCGTTATGGCGATCGGTTCAGGTCAGCTGTCCGGAAAAGGGTATAACAACGATGCCACCACGTCTGTAAAGAACGGAAATTTCGTGTCCGAACCCCAGACGGATTTCATTTTTGCAATAATCGGCGAAGAATTAGGATTTGTGGGTTGTTGTGCTGTCATATTTTTGATATTATTAATTGTAATAGATTGTATTTTGATTGGCTTGAAAGCGAAAGATACGGGAGGGCGCATTATCTGCGGCGGTGTAGCCGCACTGATAGGGATACAGAGCTTTATCAATATCGGTGTGGCAACTATGGTTTTGCCTAATACAGGTCTGTCGCTTCCCTTTGTTAGTTATGGACTGACTTCCGTTGTGTGCTTTTTTATGGATATCGGTTTTGTACTGAATGTCGGCTTACAGCCTAATAAATATCAGTAAGGAGTGACAGTAATGAATATCGGACTGGTCGCACATGATGCGAAGAAAAAACTGATGCAGAACTTCTGCATTGCTTACAGGGGGATCCTGAGCAAACATGAACTTTATGCTACAGAGACTACAGGAATGCTGGTGGAAAGCGTGACGAATTTGAGCATTCATAAATTCCTTGCAGGACATCTCGGAGGAATGCAGCAGCTTGGATCACAGATTGAGCACAATAATATTGACCTGCTTATCTTTTTCCGTGATCCGCTCACACCGCGTTCACATGAGCCGAATGTCAATGACATTGTAAAGCTCTGCGATATGTATAACATTCCGATTGCCACCAACATCGCCACGGCAGAAGCTCTGATTCTTGCGCTTGACCGCGGTGATCTTGACTGGCGCGAAATGTACCAGTAAATTAATGCACCGGCAAAAGGGGTATAAATAATCATATGGATCGAAGAAAGAGACGCAGAAGAAAGAAAAGAGGCGGCGGGAGGATTGCCGCCATATTGATATGCCTTGTAATCCTGGCAGGCGCCGGCAGCGTCGGCGGTTACATTCTGTATGATCAGAACAGGGACTATATTACGGAATACGAGACTGCACATTATAACAGCTCCGTTTATCAGGGAAGCATGTTCGCGCAGGATCTCTGTGTGACAGCATCGGAAGTTCAGCTGGAAGGATATGAGCCGGCTTCAGATCTTCATGCCGCCGGGCTGTTTGATCTGGAAAACGATCAGGTACTGGCAGGCTATAAACTTTTTGAACGTCTGTATCCGGCCAGCACGACAAAGGTTATGACTGCATACGTGGCATTGAAGTACGGAAATCTTGACGATGTGGTAACAGTCAGCGAACACGCCACTGATTTTAACTGGGACGAAGTGACGTGCGGACTGAGGACAGGGGACACAGTGACGATGTATGATCTTCTCTGCGGGCTGATTCTGCACTCGGGAAATGACTGCGGCACAGCGATTGCAGAGCATATTTCCGGAAGCGAGGAGGCGTTCGTGGAACTGATGAATTCCGAGGCTGCGGCTCTCGGGGCGACAGGAAGTCATTTCGTAAATCCTCACGGGCTTCATGATGAGAACCATTATACGACAGCCTATGATCTCTACCTGATCTTTAACGCCTGTATGAAAGACCAGAGATTCGTGGATATTATTTCAATGGATTCCTATGAAGGGACACTCACCGGCGCGGACGGTACTGTCCGCACAGAGACGTGGATTCCGTCAAATTATTACTCCAGCGGGCTTACAGAGGCTCCTGAGGGCATCCGCGTAATCGGAGGCAAGACAGGAACTACGGACCAGGCTGGAAACTGCCTGATCATATATGACGAGGATCTGGAGAATCATCCGTACATATCCGTTGTTATGGGTGCTTCAGACAGGACACAGCTGTATGAGCAGATGGATCAGATGATGGTATCAGGCATTCTGGGACAGTGATGAATAGATAAACCAAAAGATGATCTATGTAAACCAGGCCTTTCTTTTCCGGGTGATCCGGACAAAGAAAGGCTTGATTTTTCTGCCGCAGGATACATTTTTCAGATTCCGGCGGGGAATTTTATTATTCAGTTTATTATTCGGACATGCCTCTGATCCTGCCGAAAAGGCTGATCAGATACAGACCGCACAGCCCGACAACAGTGTAGACGATTCTTGAGAGCCAGCTCAGATTTCCAAAAAGAAATGCAACCAGGTCAAAGCGGAAGATTCCAATCAGAAGCCAGTTGACCGCACCGATAATTACAATTGTAAGCGCTGTGTAATCAAACCATTTCATGTTATTTCCTCCTTTATCTACAGTAACAGTCAGCTCTTGCCATTCGGAAAAACGCAGGAATGAACTGTTACATTAATAATTTCATTATTGCCCAAAAAACTGGAAATATACGTGAGAAAATGATATACTAACTGAGTTAAAGATCTAAGGAGGTGCAGCCTTACTTGGCATCAAAGAAAAATAAAACCGTTAAAAAGAAAGACAAATCTGTTAATATTAAAAAATACAGGGGCAGAAGACAACTGAATCTTGGCATATTTCTGTTTGCCATTGTTTTCGTCTATCTTATCGTTACCGTTATACTTTATCTTACCGGCGACAGCATATCTGTTTATGAAGTGCGTAAGGGAAGCATTGTCAGGGACAACTCATATACAGGGCTTGTCATACGGGAGGAGGCGACGGTCAGTGCGGATGCGTCCGGTTATGTGAACTATTATCAGAACGAGAACAGCAAGGTAAAGACAGGAGAAGCTGTATATGCGCTGTCTCAGGAGAAACTTGCCGTTGATACGGAAGCGGCAGATGAGACAGAGACGCAGATCAGCGGGGATGTGCAGTCTGCGGTAGTGCTTCAGCTTCAGAATTTCAATGAAAATTATAGTTCCAATGATTTCTCAACCGTTTATTCACTGAAGAATGAGATGAGAAATGCGCTGCAGGGCACGTACAGTTCGACCAAACGGGCGCAGCTTGACGCAATAATCGCGGAAACAGGAGCGCAGGTTACAAACTATAGTTCCTCACGGGACGGAATCGTTGCCTTCTCGGTGGACGGGTACGAATCCCTTACAAAAGATACGTTCACAGCAGAGAATTTCGACCGGTCTTCCTATGAGAATACGGTTCTGGAGGATCAGATGGAGGTTTCCTCCGGCGATCCTGTTTACCGGCTTATTACAAGTGAGGAATGGTCTGTCATCGTTCCTCTTTCAAGAGAAACGGCGGAAGAGCTGCAGAATGAAGAAGTTACGAGCGTCAGGGTGCGCATTGACAAAGACAGCGAGAGTTTATGGGCGGACTTTTCGATTATCGCGAAGGAAGGGCAGTTTTACGGATGCCTTGATTTTGACAATTCGATGATACGGTATGCGGAGGAGCGATTCCTGAATGTGGAACTGATTCTGGAAGACGAGAGCGGTCTTAAGATTCCAAAATCATCAGTTGTCGAAGAGCAGTTTTATGTTGTGCCTGAGGAATATGTGACAACGGGCGGAAACAGTTCATCCAACGGTTTTCTTGTGCAGGACGAGAACGGAGACGCGCAGTTTCAGGAGATTGATATCTATAACATCTCGGACGGCGAAGCGTATATCAGCCCGGACGCGATCGAAGAGGGAACCGTACTGGTAATGCCGGAATCAACGGAGACGTATACAGTTGGAAAAACAAAGGCACTGCAGGGCGTTTATAATATAAACCGGGGATACGCCGTGTTTAACAAGGTTACCATACTCTGTGAAAATGACGAGTACTACATTGTTCAGGAAGGCGAGAGTTACGGTCTGTCGAACTATGACCATATCGTTCAGAACGGGAACAGCGTGGAGCGGGATGAAGTTGTTTTTCAGTGAGAACGGGAACTATGTCAGCGAAAAGGGAAAGGAGAATAGAATTGATTAGGGAAAATCTGGAAGAAGTCGAGGCAAGGATACAGGCAGCGTGCGACAGGGCGGGTCGGAAGAGAGAAGAAGTCACTCTGATTTCCGTCAGCAAGACAAAGCCTGTGGAGACGCTTAAGGAAGCCTATGATCTGGGCGTCCGTGTGTTTGGGGAAAATAAAGTGCAGGAGATCCGGGAGAAATACGAGGCACTGCCAAAGGATATTGAGTGGCATATGATCGGTCACCTGCAGACGAATAAAGTGAAATATATTATCGATAAGGTGCGGCTGATTCACTCGGTCGATTCCCTGAAGCTGGCGGAGACGATAGAGAAGGAAGCCGCTAAGCATGGAATTGTGATGGATATCCTTCTGGAAGTGAATGTCGCGGAAGAGGAGAGCAAGTTCGGACTGAAGATGGATGAAGTGATTCCTCTGATGGAAAAGATTTCCGGGCTGTCTCATGTGCGGATAAAAGGACTGATGACAATCGCGCCTTTTGTTGAGAATCCCGAGGATAATCGGGCAATTTTCGCAGATTTACATAAATTATATGTTGACATTAAGGAAAAAAACATTGATAATGGTACTGTGAGCATACTGTCAATGGGGATGACCAATGATTACGAGACCGCGATCGAAGAGGGAGCAACTATGGTTCGCATTGGAACCGGAATCTTTGGTGCCAGAGATTACAGTATTTGACCTGAAGCATACAGCCTGACGAACAGTGGAGTTTCTGGACAGACAGTGTGGAAGAAATAAAATTGCGCGGCAAAAGCGCAAGATAGGAGTGTAAAAAATGGGTGTATTTGATAAATTTCTGGACATCATGAAGTTAAACGACGATGATTACGATGATGAGTACTATGATGATGATGAGTATTATGATGATGACGAGTATGAAGAAAAATCACAGCGTCGTTCTCTGTTCGGAAAGAAAAATACAAAGGAAGATAATTTTGATGACTTCGACATGGAGGAGAACAAGAAATTTCAGCCTTCTGCCAGCAGCAATAAAGTAACACCGATGCGTCCGGCAGCTCGCAAGAACAGCGGCAACATGGAGGTTTGCGTGGTGAAACCTACGTCTGTAGACGATTCCAGGGAAATCACTGAAACACTGCTTTCAGGGCGGACTGTGATTCTGAATCTTGAGGGAATGGATCTGGAGATCGCGCAGAGGATTATTGACTTTATCTCCGGAGCCACATTTGCTATCAGCGGCAATCTGCAGAAGATCTCAAATTACATATTCCTTGTAACACCTACGAATGTAGATATTTCCGGGGATCTTCAGGACCTTCTCGGAGGATCCATGGAGACGCCGAGCGTCCGCGGCAGATATTAATTAAAAGATGGATCATACAGGCCAGGAAAAGGACAGGCAGATGCTGGAGAGGCGGCTGGTTGAACTCTCCAGAACTGCGTATCAGCGAGATATCATAACTTATACTGATTTCATGAATTTGAATGAACAGAACATATTGCATACGCTGCCAAAGGATCAGCTCTATACCCGGGTTGTCTCTTTTGGCGGCTATGAGATGGCAGAGCGTCAGATGGCGGCATTTATTCCTGATGCTCTTTATTTACGTTACGGAAAAAAAGAACTGCTGCCAGAGGAAATCGACTATCCGTTTATCACCCTTCGGATTTCCCCTCTCAACCGGAAATTTGCAGAGGAACTGACGCACAGAGACTATCTGGGCGCAATACTGAATCTCGGGATTGAGCGGTCCAAGACCGGAGATATTCTTGTCAGGGACCGGGAAGCTTTGTTGTTTGTACACGCTGATGTGGCAGCATATATCCAGGATACGCTTTGCCGGGTGAGGCATACATCGGTCTCACTTTCCGAGATAACCGACGCTGAGTTTGACTGTCAACCGGATTATGAAGAGATCCGGGGGACGGTGGCTTCCATCAGGCTGGATGCACTTCTCGCTCTGGCATTTTCGTCTTCGCGCACACGCCTGACCGGGCTGATCGAGGGCGCAAAGGTATTCGTGAACGGGAAGCTGATCACAAGCAACGGATATCAGCCGGCGGAAGGTGATATCATATCTGTGCGCGGCATGGGGAAATTCAGATTTGAATCCGCAGGTCAGAAAACCCGTAAAAACCGGATCAGCGTTGTGATACAGAAATATATTTAATACTATAATGAAATGGAATGGCAGAAATATGTCTGATAATATGAAAACAGTTTCCGGCAATACCGGAATATCCGGAAAAGCTGCTAAAAGCGCGCTGTTCGCACTGATCGGCGCTGCTGCGGCTTTGATTCTGGATCAGGTTACAAAATATATGGCAGTGGAACATCTGATGTCCCAGCCTCCATTTGAGATTATCAGCGGAGTGTTTGAACTGCGCTATCTGGAAAACAGGGGCGCGGCGTTTGGAATGATGCAGAACAGGCAGTATCTGTTTGTTGTCGGCGCATCCATAGTTATGGTAATTCTGATTTTCCTTTATCACAGAATGCCGTATACGAAAAGGTATACACCGCTTCGGTTTTGTGCCGTACTGCTCTGGGCAGGTGCTGCAGGCAATGCGATTGACCGGCTGAGGCTCGGTTATGTAATTGATTTTTTTTATTTTAAGCTGATTGATTTTCCGATTTTCAATGTGGCAGACTGCTATGTTGTTGTCGCATGCTTCTTATTTGCCTTCCTGATCCTGTTTTATTACAGGGAAGACGATGATTTTGATTTTCTGAGCAGGAAGAAAAAAGAAGGAAAGATAAAAGAAAGTTAAATGACAGATGAAAGGTGAATGACGGATATGGAAGCAATCTGTCTTACAGCCGGAAAATCCGGGGAAAGGATTGACAAGTTCCTGAGTGAAGAGCTTGACAGCCTTTCCCGTTCTTATATCCAGAAACTGGTGAAAGACGGAGAAGTCCGGGTAAACGGAAACGCTGTGAAAGCGAATTATAAAGTAAATATCAACGATTCAATCGAAGTAAATATTCCCGAACCCGAGGAACCGGATATCCTTCCGGAGGACATCCCGCTGGATGTCCTGTATGAGGACGATGATGTTCTGATAGTAAATAAGCCGAAAGGAATGGTGGTCCATCCGGCTCCGGGACATTACAGCCATACTCTTGTAAATGCAGTCCTTTACCACTGCAAAGACCAGCTGTCAGGTATAAACGGGGTTATGCGGCCGGGAATCGTGCATCGGATCGATATGGATACAACAGGTTCACTTCTGATCTGCAAGAATGATGCGGCGCATCAGATCCTCGCAGAAGAATTAAAAGAACATTCCATCACACGACGCTATCACGCGATCGTCCATGGAAATCTGAAGGAGGACGAGGGAACTGTTGATGCGCCGATCGGAAGGCATCCCGTGGACCGCAAAAAGATGAGCACAAAATCCATCCACGGCCGCAGGGCTGTCACCCACTATAAGGTACTTGAGCGATTCGGGAACTACACATATATTGAATGTGAGCTGGAAACCGGCAGAACGCACCAGATCCGCGTTCATATGGCCAGTATCGGGCATCCGATTCTGGGAGATCAGGTCTACGGACCTGCAAAATGCCCCTTCCGGCTGCAGGGACAGACGCTCCACGCGAAGATTCTGGGATTCAGGCATCCTTCCACAGGCGATTACATGGAGTTCGACGCACCTCTTCCAGAGTATTTCCAGAAGCTCCTGAGGCAGCTGCGGGCAACAGGCCAGCCATAAAACTGTTACAGTAAAATTGTAAATAATCATTGTAATGAGCCTTCAGGTTCGTTATAATAGTCACATAAGAGGCGATATAGCATGAAAAATTTATGCAAAATCACAAATTACAAATCATGTGGCGTAAAGGAGTGTGGCTTACTATGAAAACAAACACAATTATCACGATCGGACGCGAGTATGGCAGCGCGGGAAGAGAAATCGGTTATAAGGTAGCTGATGCGTTCGGTATCAAATTATATGATAAGGAGATGCTTGCAAGGGCAGCGAAAGAGAGCGGTATCTGCGAAGAGATTTTTGAAAATCATGATGAAAAACCGACGAACAGTTTTCTCTACTCGCTTGTAATGGACACATATTCAATGGGATTCGGCGGTAATACCTATACAGATATGCCGATCAATCACAAAGTATTTCTTGCACAGTTCAACGCGATCAAAAAGATTGCGGATGAAGGTCCCTGCATTCTCGTAGGACGCTGCGCAGATTACGCGCTGGAGTCTTACAAAAATGTTGTAAGTGTCTTTATTCATGCTGATCTGGACGCACGTATCCGGAGAATCGCGAGGATCTATGATCTGACGGACGCAAAAGCAAAAGACATCATTATCAAGACAGACAAGAGCCGGGCTTCTTACTATAATTATTATACAAATAAGAAATGGTCGGATGCTGAGAGTTATGAGCTCTGTCTTACGAGCTCAGAGCTTGGTATTGACGGCACGGCAAAAGCAATCATTGATTATGTGAATTTGAAAGAGAGCATTGCAAAAGAGAATCGCAAACTCTGATAAGGTGTAAAAAGACTCCCGGTACGCAGCGTGAGGAATGCGTGCCGGGAGATATTTGATCGAACGAATCGGAATGTAATAAGCACAATAACAGGATAGCCTCGAAGCTCTTATTTTTGCTTTTTCTGCTCTTTGCGGCGCTCTTCGGGGGTTTTTATAACTCTCTCAGGCCAGCCGCTGATATTGCCGGTGAGAACCGCGTGGAAGAACCGCTCGCGTACTCCGGGATGATCGAGATTGAGCTGACGGATCAGGTCTTTTGCATACTGCCGTTTTGTGTATCCGTCCACCGGACACTTGCTCTTGACAACCGGCAGATTATATTTGTGCATAAAACCGATGACATCCACTTCATCGACAAACATAAGAGGACGTATCACGGTCAGATCCATCCGGTCAAGATATGTCCTGGGAGAAAAAGAGTGGAATCTCCCTTCAAAGATCAGCGACAGAAGCATTGTCTCAATAATGTCATCTTTGTGATGGGCGTAAGCTACTTTGTTGCAGCCCATCTCTTTTACCGCCTGATTGAGCGCGCCTTTCCTCATCTTGGCGCACAGAGAACAGGGATTGGATTCTTTGCGGACATTAAATAAAATATCATAGATATCCGATTTTACAATTTTATAGGGAATATCCATTTCTCTGCACAGATTTGCCACAGGGGTGAGATCGAAATCTTCGAATCCCAGGTCCACAGTGACTGCACTCAGCTCGAATTTCTGAGGATAAAAACGCTTCAGTCCGTGCAGCGCATAGAGGAGCGTGAGACTGTCCTTTCCTCCGGATATGCCTACGGCAATGTGGTCGCCGTTCTGAATCATTTCATATTCGTCAACGGCCTTGCGGGTATAGCTTAATAATCGCTGTAACTGCATAATTTAGCAAACCTTCCTTTGTATAATGTTTTATGTCATTTTATCATTATACAAAGGAAGGTGAGGAAATACAAGAAAAAAGAAAGGAGAGATAAACCATGAATATATCTGCTGATTTCTCAAAGATAACGCAGCAGACAAAAACCGTATGGAAACAGTTCTGCAAGGCGTTTCCTGTTATTGTCTTTTTTCTTGTTTTATTTGCTTTTACCATAGCCGCGTTTGGCATACAGTATACGATTATCCCGTCTCTTATTACGGTGAATTTCCAGAATAGGCGGAACAAAAGGCAGTCGGTGCGCAGCCTGCTCCGCGTAATCGTGTTTCAGTTTATCCTTCAGATACTTGCATATGTGGCAACACTGAATTTCCCGCTTTGCCTGCTTCTGAATCTTGCGGTTCCGTTCTGGCTGATTTTTACCAGTGCTTCCCAGTTCAATCAGCTGGGGTATTTCGCCGGGCTCATGACATTCACTTTTCTGCAGATGATGCCGGTGGATTTCGCAGGATTTATCGTACAGATTCAGGCTATGGGATGCGGTCTCCTGTTCTTCTTTCTGGCAACCCTGTGGTATACGAGACATTATACAGAGGAGAGCCGGCTGAATTATCGGAATGAACAGCATGGGATGGAACTTCTCGGAACAGCTCTTGAAAAGAAAATCGCGGGAGAAAATATCAAAGAGCTAAATCAGGAATTATTTAAGATTCAGCAGTCGCTGTACCAGAGGGTATACAGCAGAAAGGATATCAAGCATGCAAATGATGAGGGAAGAATGAGCTATCTGTTTGCCCTTATGTTCCAGAGGGCGGTCTACTTCATCTCCACTCCATATGAAAAGCTGCTGGCTGAGAACAGTGATGTGAGACAGTACGCGCTTGAACTTGCCGCATATCTGAAAATGGCGGGGAATATGACGACCTGGATCGGAAATGCGGATAAACTTGTACCGGAAGGGGAGCGGCTGCTCGGGATTGACGGCCAGGAAGGCATGCGTTTCTATCAGACGAGTCATAATTTTCTGCGCATGTTCCTTCTGATTGTCAATCAGCTCAACAGTCCTGTGGAGGATGATGACGGAAGCTCACTGGCAGGGGAGTGGAAGACACCTCTGTTTCAGAGAATCCGGACATATCTGTATTACTGCGTCCGTCCGGATGCCTTTGAACTGCGGTTCGCGCTTCGGATGAGTGCCGTCCTCCTGATTGGGATGTCATATAATATGCTGTTCCAGGCTGATCACGGATACTGGCTTGTGATGAATGCGTTTCTGCTTCTTCGGCCCATGTATGAGGACAGCAATTACCGGATGAAAACACGGTTCATCGGAACTGCGGTTGGATGCATAGCGCTTATCTTTATCCTTCCTTTCTGTGAGGGAACAGTGGAACACCTGCTGCTTGCAGCCGCCATGGTAGCGTGTATGTACACAGCGACGCCGGGAACATGCGTACACGCATTCTTTGTAACTGTTTTCGCCCTGTCTATGACAACACTGGCGAATCCGGAGACCATGGCGCTTGAACTCAGAATGTTCTATGTAGGATCAGCCGTGCTCCTTGTGCTTGTGGTCAACCGGTTCTTCTTCCCGACCAGCCTAGGCACACAGTTCCGCTATAACTTCCAGATGATATTCCATATGCAGCACATGTATCTGCGTCTGCTTGAGAATGCGCTGTTCTATCAGCTGGATTACTGGCGGATCTTTGACGCGCAGATTCAGTACCACATGGTTCATGAGCAGCTCCGTACCTATCTCAATAAGATGCCGTCCGATGATCTGGAAAGAGACAGGGAGGTCTATGATACCATACTGACAATATCCTGGCGGATGGTTGCAGAGATCGAGCAGATGCTTGTCCTGGTGAACCGGAGAAGGAGAGGAATACAGGCGCGTATCACAATGACAGAGTATATCTATTACAGTGAGTATGTGCTGAATCAGATCCAGAGCATGCTTCACCTGAAAAAGGAAAGAAAAACAAAGGATATCCAGGGAATGAGGTACCATCGCTGTATAGAAAAAGAGCCGGAACTTTCGGCTCTTATGCTGAGATATGGAAAAAATCTGTCTCTGATTTACAAACTGGTCTGTGAGAGCAAAGAAGGTATACAATAAATCTGAAAACAGTCAGCTTTCACGCAGCCGGACCGCGCCTGCAGCTTTCCGCCGCCGGTCTTCATCAATGGCGGCATAATGCTTCCTGGTCGTATTGACGTCCTTGTGTCCCAGAACATCGGCAACAAGGTAGATATCACCTGTTTCCTTATAAAGTGCCGTGCCATATGTGCTGCGGAGCTTATGGGGAGTAATTTTCTTGTTCGGAGTTACTTCCCGCGCGTATTTTTTAACCATATTCTCGACAGCCTGTACCCCCATACGCTTTTTCTGAGTGGAAAGGAAGAGGGCGTTCTCGTGTCCGGGCAGTGGAACGGTTGTTTTTCGGGTTGTATACATGTATGCTTTTAATGCGTTTTCAACTTCTTCGCCAAAATATACAACCATTTGGTTTCCGCCTTTCCGTGTCACAGTGATTCCGTTGTTGTTGAAGTCTACATCCTGAAGATCAAGCCCAACGCACTCGGAAACACGGATTCCCGTGCCGAGAAGGAGAGTAAGAATCGCCAGATCACGGTTCTTTGTCTTCTCATAATAGACTTTTCTCTGACCGGTCAGATTGTCCCCGCCGTGATCTACATAATCGAGCAGCTTCGCAACCTCATCCGTATCCAGTCGGATAATTGCTTTTTCATGGAGTTTCGGCATATCAACAAGGAGAGTCGGGTTCTTGCTGATTGCCTGATGTTTGAAGAAATAGCCGTAAAAACTCCGGAGCGCGGACATCTTGCGGGCCAGGCCTTTTTCCGTGTTTGTGATCTGTTTGTTATCCTCATTTTCATAGACTTTCAGATATTCCTGATATTCCTCAATATCAACAGGCTCCAGATGTTCCAGATCCTGCAGGGTAAACTGATCAATCGTATAGTTTTTGTAAACCGGGTTATTCTCCATTAAAAAATGGAAAAACACTCGTATATCATAGGCATAGGAAATCCGCGTGCGCGCTGATGTGGTCGGCTCAATCGCTCTAAAATAGTCTTTTGCAAACGGAGGCAGCGTCTTGAGAATGGAACGAAGCCTCAGCGTGTTGTCGATATATTTTTGTTCGTGATATGTTTTGTTTTCATTCATAATGTAAACCCCTTAATCTAATTAAAATCCCAATACCAAGCTTTATTCAAAGAATTCGTGTTCTCCGAAACCTGAAATCAGTATCTGCACAGATATTATATCAAAATTCATGATTTTCGTCTATATCTTTTGGAAAAATCGGTATTTGTCGTATAGATCTATTTGTGTATGAAAAGGGCTGTGACACGCTCTTCCTCCTGATTTGGGGATTTTCTCAGAGGAACTATGTCACAGCCTTTGGAGTGTATATATATCAATACATAGGGATGTATATTGATACCGCTGTTATCAACTATTCATATTTCTCATCTTTGTCATCATATATATTTTTGAATATGTAATTAAGGATTTATTGTACATGTGTTCAGCTGATTCATTACAGTTCGTATGCAATGATCAGGTTTGCTCCGGACTGAATATTGTCTGATGTGAGGCCGTTCATGTCTTTGAGGACTTCAACATATTCTGAGACTGAATCATATTCTGATGTCATCGTATCTTCAGCAATGCTCCAGAGTGTGTCGCCCGGCTGGATCCGGACACTCTTGTAATATGTATGTACCGGATTTGTTTCGCTTTCATGAGCGGATGCAAGAAATGTTCCAAATGAAAGACATACACATAAAACCAGTATAACTGCAGCTGAAAATCTGCGGATCCGTTTAGCTGCGGCATTTCTTCTGTTTCTCCTGCGGCAATTCTGATCTCCTTTGTTATAGCTTCTCCCTGCGTTTCTCATTTTTCTCTCTCCCCTTCTGAAAATCAATCGCGTTGATAATCTGACTGCGATTTTGCTTATGCATCTACCTTTGTAACAATCAATTAACAATATGTATACAATCATACAATCTGTATAATACGAACAACTGTTCTGTAATTGCATTATATAAT
>DXGZ01000010.1 GCA_019113645.1 Candidatus Mediterraneibacter vanvlietii
GAAATTGTCTGAGCGAAGCGAGTTGTTCCATTTTCAATCCTGTCTTTAGCAGGTTTCCCGCTCATTTAGTTTTTCTTAGATCCTGGAGCGGAGCCGAATCCGGCATCCCCTTCCCGCAGAATACGTTTTCACTAATTATCTCCTGCGGATTTCGGATTTGTTCTGTCTGAGTTTTCTATGCGACAAACTCAGATTCACTGCACACTCAGATTCGTATACCCCATCAGGCTCTCATCTACTTCTTTTGCAGCTTCTCTTCCTTCGCGGATTGCCCATACCACAAGAGACTGTCCTCGGTGCATATCGCCTGCTGTGAACACGCGCTCTACATTTGTGGCATATTTGCCCGGCTCTGTCTTCACATTCGTACGCTCGTTTACTTCCACACCGAAGGCTTTTGTCACATAGCTCTCGCTGCCGAGGAATCCCGCTGCAATCAGGACAAGGTCTACATCAACCGTGTACTCGCTGCCCGGAATCTCAGCCATCATCATTCTTCCGGTCTTCTCATCCTTTTTGCTCTCCAGTTTCACAAGCACGGCTTTACAGAGTTTTCCTTTTTTATCTTTAATGAACTCTTTCACAGTTGTCTTATAGACACGGGGATCGTGACCGAACACAGCGATCGACTCTTCCTGTCCATAGTCTGTCTTGCACACCTTCGGCCACTCTGGCCACGGATTATTCTCTGTTCTGGAATCCGGAGCTTTCGGCATCATCTCGAGCTGACGCACACTCTTCGCACCATGACGGATTGAGGTGCCCACGCAGTCGTTCCCGGTATCTCCGCCGCCGATCACCATTACATTTTTATCTTTCGCGGAAATATAAGTGCCGTCCTTCAGCTGCATATCATTTGCCCACAGCGCTTTTGTCGTTGATTTCAGGAAATCAACCGCAAAATAAATTCCTTCCGCATCACGTCCGGGAGCTTTGATATCTCGAGGATTCGAAGCGCCGCACGCCAGGATGATCCTGTCATACTCTTTTAACAGCTCCGCCGGTTTCACATCTTTTCCAACATTACAGTTCACCCGGAACTCGACGCCTTCCTCTTCCATGATCTTCAGCTTTCTGTCAATATACTGCTTCTCAAGCTTCATATTCGGGATCCCGTAGCGAAGCAGTCCGCCCGGCTTGTCCTCACGCTCAAACACAGTAACTGCATGTCCTCTCCGGTTCAGCAGATCCGCTGCCGCCAGCCCGGAAGGTCCGCTGCCGATAACAGCCACTTTCTTGCCTGTGCGCACTTTGGGCGGACGCGCCTTGGCGTAGCCTTTTTCATATGCATTTTCAATAATCGCATACTCATTGCTCTTCGTCGCCACCGGCTCCTGATTCAGGCCGCACGTACAAGCGTTTTCACAGAGCGCCGGGCAGACGCGGGAGGTAAATTCCGGGAAATTATTCGTCTTCGCCAGACGATAATATGCCTCTTCCCAGTTGCCGTTATAGATCAGATCATTCCACTCCGGCACCAGGTTGTGAAGCGGACATCCGCTCGCCATCCCCATCAGATTCAGGCCGGACTGGCAGAAGGGAACGCCGCACGCCATGCAGCGCGCCCCCTGAAGCTCCTGCTCTTCCTTTGAAAGAGGCGTATGGAACTCATTAAAATGTTTGATTCTCTCCAGCGGCTGTTCCGCTGTCTTGTCTTTTCTCGCATAATCCATAAATCCTGTTGGTTTTCCCACTTTTACCGCCTCCTATCTTCCGTTTTTGATCTTGTTGAATGCTTCGATCTGTGCTTTTTCTCTGCTCAGGCCTTTCTCTTCCATCTGGAAGATCGCAGCCATCATCTTCTCATAGTCCTCCGGAATGATCTTCTTGAATTTCGGAAGGTATTCTTCAAAATGATCAAGAATCCGTTTTCCGACTTCTGAATTCGTATATGCCACATGCTCCTGGATCATGCCTTTAAGCTCCTGCACATCATACTTATCCGTGACGCGTCTGATTTTCACCATCGCCTTGTTGACTCTCGTATAAAGTGTGCTGTCCATATCAAGCACATATGCGATACCGCCGCTCATTCCTGCCGCAAAGTTCTTTCCAACTTGTCCGAGAACAACGACACAGCCGCCTGTCATATACTCGCATCCATGGTCACCGACGCCTTCGACAACCGCACGCGCGCCGGAATTGCGGACGCAGAACCTCTCGCCTGCCACACCGCCAATATACGCCTTTCCACTGGTCGCCCCATAGAATGCAACATTACCTATAATAATATTCTCATCTGATTTGAACCTCGTACCGTTCGGCGGGCACACAACAAGCTTTCCTCCGGAAAGACCTTTTCCGAAATAATCATTGCTGTCACCGACAAGCTCCAGGGTAAGTCCCTTTGGAATAAATGCTCCGAAACTCTGTCCGCCGGCGCCCTTACACTTGATCACAAAGCTGTCTTCATCCAGTCCTTCAGGATATCTTCTTGTGATTTCAGATCCGAAAATGGTGCCGAATGTACGGTCCGTGTTCGTCACATCAACTTCTATACTCCTCTTCTGTCCTCTCTCCAGCGCAGGAAGAAGCTGTTTTACAAGCACTTTTTCATCCAGAGTTTTTCCGAGTTCAAAATCATACACTTTCTTCGGATTGAAGATCATGCCTTTCTTCTGTTTTGCATACGGATTATACAGCACACTGTTCAAATCAAGTGTTGCCGCACGTTCTGATGTCGGATCATCTTTTACTTTCAACAGGTCTGTCCGTCCGACGAGCTCATCTACTGTGTGTACACCCAGTTTCGCCATATATTCTCTCAACTCCTGAGCGATAAAGCGCATGAAGTTCACAACGTACTCCGGTTTCCCTGTAAACCTCTTCCTGAGTTCCGGATTCTGCGTCGCCACGCCCACCGGGCATGTATCCAGGTTGCAGACACGCATCATCACGCATCCCATTGTCACAAGCGGAGCTGTCGCAAACCCAAACTCCTCCGCGCCGAGCAGAGCCGCTATCGCGACATCACGTCCGCTCATCAGCTTGCCGTCCGTCTCAATGCGCACACGTTCGCGCAGTCCATTCTGAATCAGTGTCTGATGTGTCTCCGCGAGCCCCAGCTCCCACGGCAGTCCGGCATTCTGGATCGAGCTTCTCGGAGCCGCGCCGGTTCCTCCGTCATATCCGGAAATCAGAATAACTCCCGCTCCCGCTTTCGCCACGCCTGCCGCAACAGTTCCGACGCCTGCCTCAGAGACAAGTTTTACGGAAATACGCGCATTTTTGTTTGCATTTTTACAGTCATAGATCAGCTGCGCCAGATCTTCTATCGAATAGATATCATGATGCGGCGGCGGAGAGATCAGACTCACACCCGGCGTTGAATGACGGGTCTTGGCAATCCATGGATATACCTTTCCTCCAGGCAGGTGTCCTCCTTCGCCCGGTTTTGCGCCCTGCGCCATCTTAATCTGAATTTCCTGCGCGCTCACAAGATATCTGGAAGTAACGCCGAAACGTCCGGACGCCACCTGCTTGATCGCAGAGCAGCGATCCGTGTCAAGTCGTTCTATATCCTCACCGCCTTCACCGGAATTGGACTTTCCGTGCAGACGGTTCATCGCGATTGCCAGCGTTTCATGCGCCTCCTTGGAAATAGATCCGTAAGACATGGCGCCGGTCTTGAACCTTGTCACAATCGAGTCCACGCTCTCCACTTCCTCAAGCGGGATTCCTTTCTTCGGATAGTTGAAATCAAGCTGCCCTCTCAGGTTGATCTTCTCACCTTCTTCGTCCACCATCTTCGTGTACTGTTTAAACATATCATAGTCACCGCGTCTCGTGGACTGCTGAAGCATATGGATGGTCTGCGGATTATAGAGATGCTCCTCCCCTCCGCTTTTATATTTGTGTCTTCCCACACTGTCAAGGGTCATATCCCCGTCGAGTCCCAGCGGGTCAAACGCCTGTGTGTGGAATGCAGTATAGTCTTCTGCAATCTCCTGAATTCCGATACCGCCGACACGGCTCACCGTATCTGTGAAGTACCGGTCAATAAACTCTTTCTTAAGTCCGATCGCCTCGAAGATCTTGGCTCCCTGATAAGACTGAATCGTGGAGATACCCATCTTGGACGCGATTTTGATGATCCCGTGGATAACAGCGCTGTTGTAATCATCAACGGCCGCATAATAGTCTTTATGAAGCAGTCTCGAGTCGATCAGCTGGCGGATGGATTCATGGGCCAGGTACGGATTGATCGCACATGCGCCGTAACCAAGCAGAGTCGCGAAGTGATGCACTTCTCTCGGCTCGCCGCTCTCAAGGATCATTGCGACAGAAGTTCTCTTCTTCGTGCGTACAAGATGCTGCTGAAGCCCGGACACGGCCAGAAGGGACGGGATCGCCACATGATACTCATCCACATCACGGTCTGTCAGAATCAGGATATTCGCGCCTTCGCGAATTACTCTGTCCACCTCGACAAAGAGATACTCGATGGCTTTTTCAAGGCTTGTGTTCTTATAATAGGTAATCGGAATTTCCGCCACCTTGAATCCTTCCACTTTCATATTTTTGATTTTCAGGAGATCTGTATTCGTAAGAATCGGGTTGTTTACCCGGAGCATCTTACAGTTCTCTTCCTTTTTCTCAAGCAGGTTCCCGTCTTTTCCGACATAGATCACTGTGGAAGTTACGATCTCCTCACGGATCGCGTCGATCGGCGGGTTTGTAACCTGGGCGAAAAGCTGTTTAAAATAACCAAACAGCGGCTGGCGTTTCTGAGAAAGCACGGAAAGCGGAATATCAATTCCCATGGCCGCGATCCCTTCTCCTCCGTTTTTCGCCATAGTAAGGATCGAAGTCTTCACATCCTCATAAGTATAACCAAACGCCTTCTGCAGGCGGGTGCACTCTTCTTTTGTATATTTCGGTATATCCTTGTTCGGAATCGGAAGATCTTTCAACTGAATCAGATTGCTGTCCAGCCACTCGCCATACGGCTCCTCATTGGCATACTTCTCTTTCAGTTCCTCGTCGTCAATAACCCTTCCGGCCACTGTATCAACGAGCAGCATTTTGCCCGGGTGCAGCCTCTCTTTCACCAGGATCTTCGACGGGTCAATGTCAAGCACGCCGACCTCTGATGAAAGGATCAGGTTGTCATCATCTGTAATGTAATATCTTGACGGACGCAGTCCGTTTCTGTCCAGAACCGCTCCCATCACATCTCCGTCAGAGAAAAGGATGGACGCCGGTCCGTCCCACGGCTCCATCATCGTTGCGTAATACTGATAGAAGTCCTTCTTATTCTGGGACATGCTGCGGTTATTCACCCATGGTTCCGGGATCGCGATCATCACGGCAAGCGGAAGCTCCATGCCGCTCATTACCATGAATTCCAGCGCATTGTCCAGCATGGCTGAGTCCGAACCGGAAGTATTAATCGCCGGAAGGACTTTGTGCAGTTCACCCTTCAATGCTCCGGACTCCATTGTCTCTTCTCTCGCGCGCATTTTATCCGCATTACCGCGGATCGTGTTGATCTCTCCATTGTGTACGATAAACCGGTTCGGATGCGCTCTCTGCCAGCTCGGCGCAGTGTTTGTACTGAATCTGGAGTGTACCATGGCAATCGCTGACTCATAATCCTCGTCCTGCAGATCTCCAAAAAACTGTCTCAGCTGTCCGACAAGGAACATTCCCTTGTACACAATCGTTCTGCTCGAGAGAGAAACCACATACGTATCATCACTGCTCTGTTCAAAAACACGTCTCACTATATAGAGTCTCCGGTCGAAATCAAGTCCACGCTTCACTTTTTCCGGTCTCTCGATAAACGCCTGCATGATGCAAGGCATACAGTCAACTGCTGTTTTCCCAAGTACATCCGGATGCACCGGCACCTCTCTCCAGCCGAGGAAGTTGAGTCCTTCCTTCTTGGTGATCACTTCAAAAATGTTCTTTGCCTGATTTCGTTTCAGTTCATCCTGAGGAAGGAAAAACATACCCACTCCGTAATCTCTCTCACCTTTTAAGCTGATACCGAGCGGTGTACAGACCTTTTTGAAAAATTTATGTGATACCTGCAGAAGGATTCCGACACCGTCACCGGTCTTTCCTTCCGCATCTTTTCCTGCCCTGTGCTCCAGATGCTCCACGATCTCAAGAGCGCCGGCAACTGTGCTGTGGCTCTTTACGCCTTTGATATTGACAATTGCTCCGATACCACAGTTATCATGTTCAAAACTCTCACGGTAAAGTCCCTGCGGATTTTCATTTGTTTTCCTCATGGTCGCTGTCCTCTCCTTTTTCATTTATGTAAAGAACTATACCGGATTTTTTAAATTTTGTAAACAAGAAAATGCCGGAAATTGTCAGATAATTTGAATATTTATTTGTTTTCATTTAATTATCTGATTTTTCTACATCTTGGAAAACATCAGTAATCTTTATCAAAATCGCGAGATTTTCTTGATTACTCTTGTCTTTTATTCTTTTATCCACAAAAAAATATGGCAGAACTCATATTCTGCCATACACAATTTCAATATGTATTTTTCTTAAAACAAATCATCTGAATGTTCTTTTTCCCGCGGGGAATCCTGGGTTCCAAAGCCTTCCAGCCTCTGGATCAGCACAAACATCACCGAGCAGATAAACGCTCCGCCAATCGTTGCCCCCGCCATCCTGATCGGATCTACTCCCAGCCACCGGAACACTCCCGTTTCCGTACACACCACAGAACTTACATTCAGTACAATGTGAAGAAACGCCGGCGCTTTAATTGATCCGAATTTATCATACAGATAGCAGAACATAAGCCCCGCCAGAAATCCGTATATCATCTGAATTGTATTCGTATGCATAAACGAAAAAATCAGGGAGGAGCAGAGAGCCGAATACCAGAATCTCTGATTTTCTCTGTATCGCCTGAAGAGAATTCCCCGAAACATCATTTCTTCCGCTATCGGAATAATAACGCCCAGCCCGATCAACTGCACCGGAAGCCCTGCCGAATACATCACCTCAGAAGTCTGCGCGTATCTGCCGTCCGCAAGCACAAGCTGTGCCATTGCCATCAGACAGCTGGCAGACACACTGCCGGCAGCCCCGAAAATCAGAAGCTTCCAGTATTCTTTTACCGGCGCTTTAGCCGGCGGCAGGATTCCATACGCTCTCTCAAGTTTTCTGTCCTTTGCAAACAGGATGCCTGTGAGGATAACCGTACACAGTGCCGAAACCGATGCGATCTCCACCTGGTATTCCGCCACCACCTCAAGAACTGTCTGGAACGCCTGCACATATGCATTTGTCAGATCATCCATCGTTGGGCTTGCATTTACTTCAAACATCTCATAATAGACGTTCATCATTCGCGGAAAGCTGATCGCCAGCTGGATACAGAATTCAACCACACCGCGGATCAGCAAATAGCCCAGCAGAGGACCTGCCAGACTCCAGAAAGGTCTTTTCCTCTGAATACGTCCCATTACCGATCCCCCGCTTTCTCAAGGATCCATCTGCGGATCTCTTCCCGACGGCCGCAGGCGGTTCCCTGCACCATCTCTGGTTTTCCTCCGCCGCGCCCGGAAAATTCCGTGTTAAACTCCTTCACCAAAATCCTCATGTCCATGTTCCTGCTTCCGATCACATATCGATAACCGCTCTTGTCATCCCCATGGAACACAGCGCAAAGCCGATGTCCCATGTCAAGTACCCGGTTCATAAGCATCCGCATGGAATCTCCTTCAATCCCATCCGGGAACATACACACAGCTTCTTCTCCTTCCGGCACCGTTTCCGCAAGGCACTCCGCCAGTTTTCTTTCTTTTTCCGTCACTGCATACTTCAGAGCTGCATTCTCCTCCTTCAGATGGGCAACCGCTTCGGAGATCTCATTAATCTTCGCGCAGAGCATAGCGGAAACCGATTCTGCCTCCCGCTGTTTTAACGCATAATCAGCCAGCGCGCGAATTCCGCAGAGCATTGTCACGCGCACACCGCCTTTATACCTCTGCATATTAACCAGTTTGATCACACCGATCTCACCGGTACGCTCCACATGGGGCGCACAGCAGGCGCAGGTGTCATACCCCGGAATTACAATGATACGCACCTGACCTTCAATCTCGATTTTACTCCGGTAATCTATATGGGCAAGCTCTTCTTTTGAAGGGTACAATGTCTGTACTTCCAGGTTCTTCCAGACTGCACGGTTTGCCTCCATCTCAATCTCCGCAAGCTCCTCTCTGCTGATTTCACCATCAAAATCCATCGTACAGTCCTCGCTGCCCAGGTGAAATCCGACATTATTATACCCAAACCTTCCATGCACAATTCCAGAGACAATATGTTCTCCCGTGTGCTGCTGCATCTTCATAAAACGCTCAGGCCAGTCTATCTTTCCTTTTACCAAAACACCGGTCTCTAAAGGTTTTTCTGTCATATGAAGAATATGTCCGCCGCGTTCCTGTACATCCAGCACCGGAACATCTCCAAGCGTGCCCGTATCCGCATACTGTCCTCCCCCTTCCGGGAAAAATGCCGTGCGGTCCAGTTCCACCTCAAAATATTCTCCATTCTGCCGGCACTTGGTAACTGCAGCCTCAAACTCTGCGAGATGGCTGTTCTCGTAAAACAGTTTTTCCGTCATATTCCGTGTTACATCCTTTCCGGCGCCTCGAATCCAAGAAGATCGATGCACGCCTCAAGCACGCGTTTCGACAGAGTCAGAAGCGCGATATAACCAGATTTTTTCTCTTCATCCTCCTCTGAGAGGATTTTTGTCTCGTGATAGAACTTGTTAAACTCATTTGCCAGTTCATAGATATAGGCACAGAGCTTGTGAGGCGCTGTCTCCTCATAAACCGCCTCAAACACGTCATTGAATTTCAGCACCTGAAGCATAAGAGCCTTTTCGTACTCATTTTCAGCAGGACGCACCTTCAGTCCTTCCAGGCTGCCGCCGTTCTCCTGATATTTATTCAGGATCGACTTGATCCGCACGATCGTATAGAGAATATACGGACCTGTGTTCCCTTCAAATGAAGTGAAACGATCCACATCAAACACATAATCCTTTGACGCCTGGTTGGAAAGGTCTCCGTACTTAATCGCCGCCAGTCCTACAGTCTGTGCTGTACGCTCAGCTTCCTCCTGCTCAACCGTGCGGTTGTCCATGATCTTTTTGTACATCTCCTCATCGATTTCGCGAATCAGATTCTCCAGACGCATCACGCCGCCCTCACGGGTTTTAAACGGCTTCCCGTCCTTGCCGTTCATTGTTCCGAACCCAAGGAATGAAAGTTCTGTTTCCGGGCGGACAATCCCCGTTTTCTTTGCACAGCGGAACACCTGTGTAAAGTGCAGTTCCTGACGTTTGTCCACAACATAAATCACCTGATCCGGACGGTAGTCTTCCTCCCTCTGAACCAGTGTGGCAAGGTCTGTTGTATCATACAGAGCCGCTCCGTCAGATTTTAAGATCATGCACGGCGGAACTTCCTTGTTGTCAGACTCTTCCTGTACATCGACGACAAGCGCGCCCTCATCGTAACGGGCATAGCCTTCATCCTTCAGCATCTGAACCATGTCAGGAATATATTTCTGCGCATCCGCCTCGCCTTTCCAGAGATCAAATTCCACATTCAGATTCTGGTAATTCTTCTTCAGATCCGCGACAGACACTCTCATGATATGCTCCCAGATCGCACGATAGCCGCGATAGCCATTCTGAAGCAAATAAGTAGCATGCAATGCTTCTTCTCTGTAATCTTCGTGCTCTTTTGCATAAGCACTCGCGGTCGGATATATCTCTTCCAGCTCACCGATTGTAAAAGGAGCCTCTTTCGGATACTCTCCTTCATAATTTTCATCAAAATAAGGCAGATCCGGCTGGCGCTTCTTAAGCTCTGTAATGATCAGTCCCATCTGATAACCCCAGTCGCCGAGATGAATATCTCCGATAACATGATTGCCCTTATAGCGGATGATTCTCTTAACGCTCTCACCGATAATAGCAGAACGCAGGTGTCCCACATGCAGTGGTTTTGCAACATTGGGTCCGCCATAATCAATAATAACTGTCTTGGGATTCTTCTCCTCTTCTACTCCCAGCTTTTCTTCAGCCGCCATCTCGTTCAGGTAGTCTGCCGTACTTCCGGAAGATAATTTAAGATTGATAAATCCCGGCTTCACCACATCTACCATCTCAAAATACGGGCAGTCCTTTAACTGAGCCGCCACATCCTCCGCAATCATAAACGGAGCTTTCTTGTATTTTTTCGCCCCGGCCAGTGCACCGTTACACTGGTATTCGCAGAGATCCGGACGGTTGGAAAGAGTTACTTTCGCAAGTTCCTCATCATACCCTGCTTTTACAAAAGCCTCCCGCATTTCTATCGTGATCAATTCCAGCAATGTTTTCAATTTTATCCACACTCCTTTATCCGTATGAATGTTATTCTAACATGCCGCGGGGCAGACGGCAAGTTTTCTGTGAAATCTAAGTTTTCTATGCGGCAAACTCAGATTTATTCTCTTGAGAATTTCCCGAAAGCATTTTATAATGTATCATATTTCAGAAATAACACCACAAAGGAGATCCACTATGAAAATCGGTTCACATGTTGGAATGAGCGGAAAGGACATGCTTCTTGGCTCTGCGAGGGAGGCTGTTTCTTATGGAGCAAACACTTTCATGTTCTACACCGGAGCACCGCAGAATACCCGCCGGAAAGAAATCAGCGAACTTAATATCGAACCCGCATGGGCGTATATGAAAGAACACGGCATCGACGAAATCATCGTCCACGCCCCTTACATTATCAATCTCGGAAACTCTGTAAAACCGGAAACATTCGAACTTGCGGTTGAATTTCTCGCAAAGGAAATCGACCGCACGGTAAGCTGCCGGAGCCATACACTGATTCTCCACCCCGGCGCCCATGTCGGCGCAGGCACTGAAACCGGAACAGCTCAGATCATCCAGGGTCTCAACGAGGTTCTCACCCGCGATACAGACTGCGTGATCGCGCTGGAAACAATGGCCGGAAAAGGCTCTGAAATCGGTCGTTCCTTTGAGGAGCTTGCCCGGATTTATGACGGAGTGACGCACAATGACAAACTCCGTGTCTGCTTTGACACCTGCCACACAAGCGACAGCGGCTATGACATCATCCACCATTTCGATGACGTCATCGCAGACTTCGACCGCATAATCGGCAAGGATCAGATCGCTGTATTTCACATTAATGACAGCAAAAATGTTCCGGGAGCAGGCAAGGACAGACACGAAAATATCGGTTTCGGAGAGATTGGTTTCGACGCCCTGAATTATATCGTTCACCACCCTGATTTTGAAACTGTTCCCAAAATTCTGGAAACACCTTATATTCCATCTCCGTCAGCGCCGAAGAAATCCTATGCGCCTTACAAATATGAGATCGAGATGCTCCGGCAGGGAGTGTTTGATCCGGATATGAAAGAAAAGATCATCCGGGCAAACAGTTAATGCTTATCATTTTATTTGCCAGGATTTTTAGAACAAAGTGGGCAATCCCACTTCAGCTCCCCCTTCCCCTCAATTTTGAGGGGCTTGAACACTTTGCGCGCCGCCGCAATACCGCAAAGCGGTAAAATATCACTATTGCGGCGTGCGCATCCCGCCCGGAGGGCTTTTATTTCATAGGGAACGCAGTTTTCTATGAAATAAAACAAAAAGGAGCTGTAAACCAGCTCCTTTTTCACAGTCAGCGTCTGAACGGAGTCGAACCGTCGCACATGCCTCCGGAGGGCATTGCTCTATCCACTGAGCTACAGACGCATTCCGGCTGGTCAGAGAATTATCATTCCCTTAACAGCCTTATCTATCCTAGCACAAATCCAAACAAATGTAAAGAGCTCCATATTCATTTTGTATTATTAACTTTTGTTTCTTATTCATTCTCCCGCATACACCTCCATTTTTCATCGTCTACCGGCGTTCAGGATCTCCTGTTCAAAACAACAGCAACAAATATTCCCAAAGCGCCTAATGCTGTCACGCTCTTCCCCGCTTTGGTCGAAATCAGCCAGAACGCGTATCCCGCATATGGGAGAGACGCCACTGTCTCCCCCACATAATTCTTTTCTGTTGTCGTAATTCCATCTGTCACCCGGTTATTATCTCCACAGGTCTCAACCCCGTCTTCTGTGACAGCGACAGCCCGGTGAGTAACCAGTGTTCCCATCGCGCTGCGAAACGCAATCACGTCACCTTCTCTCACATCGGCAAACTCCGCATTCGTATTAACAAAGCACAGGCTTCCAGTCAGAATTGCCGGTTCCATACTGCCGCTCATAACAATATATGGCCGGATTCCGGCAAGACGCAGCAGGAAAACACCGGCAGCGAAGACCATCAGCAGTGCCAGCAACACATTCAGCGCGCTGCCTGTGATAAGTTTTATTGTCTTTTTTATGTTCTTTTTCATCCTTTCCTCCCTACTGACTTCACCCCGTCTTCTCAGCCGGTTTTACTGCTGCAGCCGAAACCGATTAGTTACAATGTCCGTGTGGGAGTATTTATCCCATGAGGTCTTCCTGTTTACAAACGTCACTTCCCCGTCTTTTTCCGATAAATCCGCCTGAGCATACTCTATCACGCTTTCTGTTTTTCCTGTTTGCATATTTTCATACTCTGCAACCTTTATCTGCACATTATCCGTCATAGGATTTGCCTCGGACAGCTCATATCTCGCCGTCTTCTTCTCCTCAATTCTGTAACTGCCTGCCGGAATGTTCCGGACAGAAGTCGAGAGCGTTACCGTACCGTCTTCCGCGGTATGCTTAGTGATATATTCTTCCGTAAACGTGACTGATCTCGCATAATTGTGTTCTCCCCCGGCAATATCTGTCCCGGATATCAGAAAGATAAAACTGACATTTCCATGAGGCTCATAGAACTCCTCCGCATAGATCGTCTTATTGATCGTCAGTTCTGCAAGGCGCATATTCTCTGCCGTATACTGAAACTCCTGCACTCCGCCGTTCCCCTGCGCAATCTGGAATTCCTGTTCCCACATTCCAATGTAACCTTCCGGCGTTTTCGTCTCTACCACTTTAAACCATCCGTCATTTGCCTCGCTTCTCACAAGATGTTCTGTCTCCGTGTAGATTCCTCCCGCCTGTTCTCCGAGCACGCACACAGGGTCTGTTCCATATTTCCGGCTGTTCACATTCCACTCATATACAGAGAACTCCGCTCCGGCAAGGGACTTCCCATTTGACTGATCCACTTTTCTCACTGTCAGAGCCGCCTTCGGCTCCTCTGGATCGTTTTCTGCCGTATACTGGAAGACCTGTCCGTTTCCGCCGTTTCTGCTGATCTGAAATTCTCTTTCCCAGGCTCCGGCAAATCCTTCCGGTGCTTTTGTCTCCCTGATTTTGAACCATCCGCTGTTTTTCGCAGTATATGTCAGCCCTGATACGCTGTATCCTCCGTCTCCATGATTCGTCAGCACTGCATATTCTTCGTATTCCGCCCCATTCCATTCATAGAGTCTGAATTCCGCGTCTGTAAGGGCTGCATGATCCCGGCTGCTCTGTTTCACCAGCTTCAGACTGCAGTCTCTGACCAGCACCGGAATTAATGTGTGTACTATATTCGTCTCATACACTTCATTTTCATAACTGGATTTCACAATCAGCGACGCCTTATTCGGTATTTTGTATGCATCGTTGTTTCGATATGCCTCCAGATCCGAATCCGGTTTCACATTAACATTGATTATATAATGATAGTTCTTACCGTAAAATGCGCTGTCTCCTGGATTTTTGCATGTAAAGCTTACCGTCTGCCCACTGTTTTTCACATCAAAAAGCGCTGTTACATCATTTCCCGCATCGTCTTCCACCCGGGCTCCCACATACGCAAGACAGGCTTCCAGCTCATCCTTCACCTGATAACTGCTGTAATAAAATTTCTCCTGTGACTGCAGGGGAACATTCTGCGATATTTTATAGGAGAATCCCTCAGATATCGAAGACAGCGTGTTCTCCTCAACATTTGCCTCATCATTATCTGTCACGGTTTTGACCGGAGGATAGGGCGTTGTAACACGCGCAAATCTCGACGCAGTATAAGACTGCCAGGAATGGGAGCCAAGTTCAGGGTCATTAACAACATCCGCTTCTGCAAAGTGGGGATGCCTCCCATTATTCATTCCCTGGTAATACACCTGCCCGTTTTCATTTTTCCACATTGTCCCATCCATATAGAAACGGAAGGAAAAATAATCACTGTCATAATACGCAAGCACCTGGCCGGATGTATCCTGATCCACTCTCGATTTCCAGTTATAAAGATCGTCCGCAAAAACCGGACTTCCTCCTTCCCCTGCCATGTACAGAAGCTCACAGTCCTGTGCCACATAGATCTTCTCACAGGGAGAAGTAATCGCACACGCCTGCGAAAAATCAACATCCGCAATTGTCGCATATCCCCGGACCCTGATCTTTTCGCCGCTCTCGTGATCATAGAACTCCATACGCATTTCCGCATATTCCACGCCGTTCTGGGCAATCCCGATATGTTCTCTGTTAAATCCGATCATCCCCCACTCATTCCCATACAGGTCCTGCAGTTTATAATCCGATATGACACATTTTACATCCACAGTACGCCCCTGATAGGTACCTACATTTCGATACCATGCGCCGATCACCCCTTTCAGTGACTCATCCTTCACATTGCACCATTCTATGTAGCCCGAACTTGATGAACCTGCAAACAGGGACGAATCAAATCCGAATGTTTCCACTGTTGTATTATCATTTACTTTCGCCTGAAACTCATAATCCCCGCTGACTACATCATCCGGCGAAAGCGCAGGGAACACCTCCGCCGCATTCTGAAAGGATCCTCCCAGCGCGGGCACAAAATGGCTGCACACCCCCGCATTATCTGTCAGGTACGTCTCTCCTCCCACTTTCAGCTGATTATCTCTTCCAACCATCAGATACCCGGTATTGTTAAACGCCCTGCCGATCCCGTCTATCACATGATAACCGGTCAGCATCTGGGCACTCTCCGGATCAAAATACATGACTCTCGCCTCTGTTCCCCAGTTCACTTCAGCAGTTGTCCGTATCCATCCGGTGACGCAGTATCCGTCATCGTCAAAATAATAATTCTTCCCCTGAAACCGTTTCCATCCTGATGCATAGCACTGCCGATCCGTCACCATATAGAAGCGCTTACCGTTAATTTCCTGCCATCCGCCCGGGTAACTCCGGTCCGTTGTTTTCATTCTGGCTTCTCGAAACGCATAATAATCCGCACAGAACGGCTGTGTATATGCATTGTCCGCCATAGCAGCTTCCACTTCCGCCGGCTCTGTCCCGAAAACCGAAATAATTACAAACACAAACCACAGCACTGCCAGCACCGCCGCATTTCTGATCTTGTCTGCCATACGATCCATCTTCATGGCCTCCACCTCACTTCCTTATAAACGAATCCCAGGCGCTCAGATATGAGGAATGTTCCCCGGCCTGGACAGATTCTTCATAGACGATTACTTCAAAAGGTTCCCCCTGCTCCACATATCTTCCTGTCTCAGCAGACCGGAAGGATACTCCCTCGAAAAGACATTCTGTACTCTGGCCCGGAGACACCGCTTTTTTGTAATAATAATATCCGCCCAGTTTTTCATTCTCCGCAGCGCTTATATAAGTCCACTCTGTCTTGTTCAGTCCGGACAGGCTCACATCGTATCCCGTATCGCTGCTGCTGAATTCCACTGCGGCACGGATATAGCAGGGCACGCTCTGCCGGTTTTCCACCCAGACCTTCTTCACATAGTCCTCCCCCTCTTCCGGCACATCAGGAGGATCCGGGAATTCCTCTTCAATCTCCGTCACATTCTGCCCGGCAGTTACCGGGTTATCTTTCGTCCCTGACGCGACAAAATAAGCGGCTATTCCCCCGACTGACAATATCAGAAGAAGCAGTACACATACACTCGCAGCAATATATTTTCCAAAATGTCTCATCACGGTTCCCCCTTTCCAAAACCGGTATGGCGCTTTCTCTGCCTGTAAAGGAGAAGCGCCGCCAGGCTCCCAAGCGAGCACCCGCATCCGAGCAGTGCCATCCCAAGTTTTTCATTATTGTCTCCAGTCTGTACGGCAATCTGCTCCCGGATAATCTCTTCGGCAGAAAATATCCATTTCACACAGCCGGCTTCCAGGGAATATTCATTATCAAGCTCTGCCGGCACACGGATTGCAAAAGAGAATTCTCCCTGTCCGCCCCCAGGTATCGTTCCGAGACAGATGCTGTCTGTAATGTCTTTTCCGCACAGTTCTCCATCGTAGATCGTCCGTCTGCCCTCAAGGGTATCAGCCTCTATCAAAAGCTCAATCCGGTCCAGGATCTCCTTTTCTTCCAGCAGCTCACTTCGGAAATAAATCCGCATATCATGGTCACTTTCATTCTTCATAACCGCGCTGTCACTGTATTCATCTCCGGGCATAAGATACGGTATATTCGAAAAGAAATCATCCGGGTCCGCAGTCATTGTACCTGCACTCCCCTGGTATTCAATCTCAAGCGAAAGATTAGACCCCCGTTTAAAAGCAGTAATATCATACCCTTCTTCTGCCGTACTCTCCAGGATTTCCACCTTGCCCCATGGCTCCGCCGCTTCAAAATCAGGGGTAAAGTTCGCCGCCTGAATCGCATCCGCATCTATGTTCAGGGTGAATTTCTGTCCCTGCATTTCTTCCTGGGACAGATCCTCCGGTATTCTGATCCCCTGGAATACATCTACACTGTCCGACTCACCCAGAATGTTTTTGTAATAATAGTATCCGTCTTCTGCCCGGCTCCAGTTCACATCCATGCCATATATATCCTCTTCATCAACTGTTTCTGTCCCTTCGAACTCAAGCTTAACGCGCACATAGCAGCTGTTCCCCTCATTTGTAATTCTCGGGATTTTGGATATCTGCATGCCCGGAAGCACAGCTTCCGGATCAACCCATTCCGTCTCCTCCCCATTCTCATTCAGCATGTATTCACGCAGGCTGATGTCAACGATACCAGTCTCAAAATTATTTTCAACCGAGGTCTCAGGCATTGCGTACGCAGCCGTTCCGGATGCGCACAGCAGAACCGATATCAGCAACACGCCCATCATCCACTGTCTGTACATATTGTTTCCTCCCTTTTTCATCCGTCCGCCGGACTTTTGCCCGGCAGACTCCTGTATCTCCATCAGCATACAGATCATGCTTCGTTCTGAAGCTGATTGGACAATACGCTCCACACTTCCTCCGGCGAAACTGTTCCTCCGTTTATATCCGTACTCTGGATACCGTATGCGTTGAGAACAATATGCTGTGTCGTCTCTTCAAGTCCCTGTCCTTCGACCACATTAATAAAACGCACGGTGTCGAATAATGTCGGAGTTGTCTCATCCTTCTTCAATGCAGTACACGCTTCTTCCGTGCCAAAAACATACAGGTGCGTCACAGTCTGATTCTCTTCGTCTTTCAGACCGCTTCCTATTTCCGTCCACCCGTCGTTCACACTGTAGGTAAAAAGCTCATGTTCAGCCGCCGGATTTTTCGTGCCGTCCGGATTCGCTGTTACAACGCTTTTATACGGGACCGAGACCTCCAGAAAAACAAATTCACTGTTTATTCCGCTATTGAGAATCTGTGGATCTTTTTTCATCTCCTGTTCCGGCGTAATATTCTCCGGCGGAACCCAGTTCGGTTCCTCCAGATCCAGCGAAACCTTCCCAACGGTAAATGTATTTGCCGCCGTATCGTTGTCTGTAAAATAAGCAGAGATTCCTCCCGCTGCCGCAGTGCCTGCCAGAACTGCGCATGTCAGTAATGCAGCCGCTTTCCCCCTTCTGTTTTTCCTTCTTCTTTCACTATTTCCGCTTGTCTCCATCCTGCTTTTTCTCAATCTTCTGTTCTTCATATTTTTTCCTTTCTCTTTCCGTTTCTGTCATATTTCATCTCATCCGTTCGGATGCATACCGTTTCCGTCCGGCAGCAGGTCACATAACCAGACTGCTCACCCGACGGTTTGTCGCCATGCGAAGCATCCCCGAACTGCGCTCATAAAGGTACACATGATCTCCCAGTACTTCTTCGGCCGCCACTTCCGTATCATTAATATCGCGCACCATTTCATCCATCTCATGGCAGTCCATCCCCGGGAAACACGGAACAATCACCACTTCGTGAACACTGCTCGGAAGCACATAAAAATCTCTGCACAGGATCTGCCCCACCATCTCCAGGATATGAGGATAAGCGATACACGCAGCCCCGTAATTCCTTATCCGGTTGGACAGCACATACATCCCGTCTCTTGCATTCGCATCGCCAAGAAGCAGATTCTCCTTATCTATGACCCCGGAGGCATTTACCCTTCTTCCCATCATCTCTTTCAGGGCATAGTTCATTGTAAAGAATTCCGCCGGAAGCAGCTTCTTCACATTGATCACAGCAGCTTCCCACAATTTGTCCGTTTCAACGCCCCACTGCTTCACATGGCTGTTTGTAATCACCATGGCAGCAGATCCTTCTTTTGTCACATCCAGCAGTACATAAAAGACAATCGAAAGGTCCAGAAACGCAAGATGCGGAACCCTGTTCAGATAGGAGCTGTTCTTTTCCGTGTTGATCAGCTTGAAAACGATCTTGTCTTTCACCCCTTCAAAACTTAAGATCTTTTCATAATCCCACGACCTGTCCCGCCTGATACACTCATAGAACTCAATAATCTCATCAACAATCTTCTCAAAAGAGGTTCCTGCCTGATACTCTGCATAGTACTCTTCCAGATAAATTGTCGGCGAAATATTAATCCCCGGTGTTTCTATCAGCACCCCGGTTCTTTCTTTACCGTTATTTTTGACCGCTGTATACAGGCCTGCGTGAACATCACCTGTCATCTTCCGGTTTATCTGTTTTTCAACCGCGTCAGTAAACTCTCTGTAATCCATCTTTCTCCTTTCTCAACGCGGTCCATCTTAAAATTAATGAGAAAATCCGGTACGAAATGTACCTTCGAAATAGAAAATAATTATTGAACAATATTATGTGATCTTGATTATAAACGAGCATTCAGGAAAATACAATGCGGAATAGTTCACAAAAACTCCGGGAAAATTTCATATACTATTACATAAAACAGATCTCCGGATATAACAAAAGAGGATATGCTTTACTCGCATATCCTCTCTCATTTTACAGTTAAAACCGATCTTTTAATCTGTTTTACTCTTTAAATTCCCCGGCATTAAACTCTTGACAGATACTCGCCTGAACGTGTATCGATCTTAAGCACATCGCCTACTTCACAGAACAGCGGAACCATAACAACTGCACCTGTCTCAACAGTAGCTGGTTTTGTTGCTCCCTGAGCTGTGTCGCCTTTGAATCCCGGCTCTGTCTCTGTAATCGCAAGCTCTACGAAAAGCGGCGGCTCTACAGAAAATACATTGCCTTTATGAGAACAGATTTTCACTGATTCATTCTCTTTTACAAACTTCAGAGCGTCTCCTACAACCTCGGAATCAAGAGCGATCTGATCATATGTCTCAAGATCCATAAAATTGTAAAGATCTCCATCTTTATAAAGATACTGCATATCTTTTCTGTCAATATGTGCATTTTCAAATTTTTCAGTAGGACGGAAAGTTTTCTCAACCACGCCTCCACTGATAATGTTTTTCAGTTTTGTTCTTACGAACGCAGCACCTTTGCCTGGTTTTACATGCTGGAATTCCAAAATCTGATAGATATTACCGTCAATTTCTACGGTGATGCCGTTCTTAAAATCTCCTGCTGCGACCATTTATCTTCCTCCTTCAATCGTGCGCTTTACTAACGCTCCATTATATAATTCTATACTAATCTTTCTTATTTTTCAATCCCTTTTTATAGAAATGAAGAACCACCTTCTCCAGATATCGCTTCAGCACGATCTGGATCTCCTCTTTCGGGTGTATCGGCTTCACAAGAATATTGCGGATTCCTGCTTTTTTGGCTCCCCACACATCAGTGAACAGCTGATCTCCCACAAAGACCGTGTTCGTCCTGTCAGTTCCCATAATCTCCATCGCCTTTATATAGTTTTTGGTCAAAGGCTTATGCGCATTATAGATATATCGTGTCCCAATCTCCCGGTTGAACATCTTCACCCGCGCCTCCTGATTATTCGAAATCAGACAGGATGAAAAACCGATGTCATTTAACCGGCGGAACAGCTTTTTTGCCCTCTCATCCGCCGGAGCTCCGTGAGGGACAAGCGTGTTATCTATATCGAAAATCACGCCCCGATAACCTTCCGCATACAGTTTTTCAAACGGGATTACATAGGTTGAAGCCACATATTCATCCGGAAAAAATCTTTCAAACATTATTTTTCATCCAACTCCGTAAGTTTTGCTATCAGTTCCTCGCAGATATCCAGAACCGATTTATTATCTGTCTGGATTACAACATCTGCAGCCGCTTCATATTTCTCTTTCCGCTTCTCCATCAGATCCGCGATAAACTCCACATTCTTGTTGCCGTTTAGAATCGGCCGCTCATTGCTGTCCTTCACACGGTCATAAATCGTCTCCGGGCTCGCTGTCAGAAGAACCACTCTTCCGTTCTTCTTCATCTCAACCACATTTTCATGACGCAGCGCCACTCCACCGCCACAGGAAATAATGCAGTTCTTCCCTGTCTGGAGCTCTTTCAGAAGGTCTGTCTCCAGGTTACGGAAATATTCTTCACCATATGTCGCGAAAATATCCGGGATACTCATCTCCTCGCGTTCAGCGATCTCCTGATCCATCTCCACAAGCCGCATGTCAAACATCGTGCTCATATAATCGGAAATCGTTGTTTTGCCTGCACCCATAAATCCAATCAGGACAATATTGTAAGAGAAGAGTTTTCTCGCCTGAATCCTCTTGCTGTTTCTCAAAATACGCTTAAATACATCCTGGATTTCTTCCTGGTATTTATTATCTTTTAATTTCTCATCCAGTCTGCGCTGCTGCTTCGCCTCCTGGGCCGGCTGCAGAATCGGCATTCCATATGTCTCTTTATATGCCATAATCTTCTCAATAATGGCATTTCTCTCCACGAGCGCATCTATAATCTTGTCATCGCAAATCGCCAGCTGCTCGCGGTACATTTCCAGATCGTTCATCATAACCTCCACGTAGTACAGTCATTCCCGGATATACCGGAACCCCATCAGTCTCCTTTTGCAGTATTATCGGCAGTCTGCCGGATATATACTGCAACTATCATATTATATCAACTATCCTATTCAATGGCAAGATTGGATTTTCCGCAGATGCACCGGCTAAGTGGCAAGAATCGCATTTCCCACATTATCCCTGAACTCTTCCCACGCGTCCTCATGCTCCACAAAATACTTCGGGCATATCTTTCCAGTCACATCATAGTGCCGGATTACATCCTCCTGGGACAAATCAAACTTCACGCAAAGCCATGCAGTAAGCTGCACAAGCGACCGATACGTCTCTTCGGTAAACTGTCCGTCCTTATCCGGATGGCATACCTCAATGGATACCGTATCAGAATTTCTCTCATTCGATGCGTACGCCACCTCCCACGTGGGCACGCACTGAATAATCTCCCCGTCTATCCCGACAATAAAATTACTGCTTGCTTCCGTCTCCTGAGAATATTGGAGGCCGTTAAAATAATCCCTGTTCTCCTGAGCCGTACTCCCCGGATTCGCCGTGTAATGGATAACGATTCCATTGATTCCCTCCGTCTCTATCCCCGGCCGTGAATAAGGATTCACATCCAGCAGCTGAACGTCAATCTCCGGCTGCGATGCATCCAGATCATCCACCCTGTATCCGCTGCCGGACGTCCAGGCGCGAATCCCCAGCACCACTGTCAAAATCAGAAGTACAGCCACTCCCGGTTTCACATATTTCAATGCAGGATTATTCCCCTTCTTTTTTCTTCTCTTCCCTGTTGTCTTTCTTTTCGTATTTTTTCCTGAACTGTATGAACTCATTTTTCTTCCGCCTCACTATGTAATATAGTAGCATCAAAGTCTGTAAGAATCATGAACAAAATCTTAATATAAAATAAAAAGGCTTCTGTATGTGGAAGCATTCTGATCTGTTTCCAATACAAAAGTCCTTTTTACTGATGATAGATTATCACTTATTATTCTGCCGCTGGCAATAAGAACATACGGGAATTCTCCGCTTCATAATGCGTTGAATTTCCATCTTATCCCATGATTTCAATTATTCATCAACACTGTAGTTCGGTGCTTCTTTTGTGATGTGAATATCATGCGGATGGCTCTCTCTGAGTGATGCCGCTGAGATCTTGATAAATCTTCCGTTCTCTTTGAGCTCCTCGATTGTAGACGTTCCGCAGTAACCCATTCCGGAGCGAAGGCCTCCCATAAGCTGGAATACAGTGTCTTCCACCGTACCTTTGTACGCCACACGGCCTTCCACACCTTCAGGCACAAGTTTCTTTGCATTCTCCTGGAAGTAACGGTCTTTGCTTCCGTTTTCCATAGCTGCAATGGATCCCATGCCGCGGTATACTTTATATTTTCTTCCCTGGTATAACTCGAATGTTCCCGGGCTCTCATCACAGCCCGCGAAGATACTTCCCATCATACATACATTCGCGCCTGCTGCAATCGCCTTGGTCATATCACCTGAATACTTGATTCCTCCGTCTGCAATGATCGGAACGCCATACTCTTTCGCCGCCTCATAGCAGTCCATAACCGCTGTGATCTGCGGCACGCCGATCCCGGCAACCACACGGGTTGTACAGATCGATCCAGGTCCGATTCCGACTTTCACCGCATCTACACCAGCTTCAATCAGTGCTTTTGCCGCCTCGCCTGTGGCAACATTTCCCGCAATAACCTGAAGCTCCGGGTATTTCTCCTTCACCATGCGAACCGTGCGCAGTACATTTGCAGAATGTCCATGAGCAGAGTCCATAACAACCACATCAACCTTTGCCTTTACAAGCTCGCTGACACGCTCCAGGCAGTTCGCCGTAATTCCGATTGCAGCTCCGCAGAGCAGTCTGCCCTGTGAGTCTTTGGCGGAAAGCGGATATTTGATCTGTTTCTCAATGTCTTTAATTGTAATGAGACCTTTCAGATTGCCTTCCTCATCCACGATCGGAAGTTTCTCTTTTCTTGCCTTTGCAAGAATCTTTTTCGCTTCCTCAAGCGTAATTCCCTCTCTTGCTGTGATCAGTCCCTCTGATGTCATGGATTCTTTAATCTTTTTTGAGAAGTCTTCTTCAAATTTAAGATCACGGTTTGTAATAATTCCGACCAGTTTGCGTCCTTCTGTAATCGGCACACCGGAAATACGGAACTTTGACATCAGATTGTTAGCATCCTCCAGAGTGTTCTCCGGAGAAAGATAAAACGGATCCGTGATAACTCCGTTCTCTGATCTCTTAACCTTATCAACCTCTTCCGCCTGAGCTGCAATTGACATATTCTTATGGATAATACCGATTCCTCCCTGACGCGCCATCGCAATCGCCATACGATGCTCGGTTACTGTATCCATCCCCGCACTCATCATAGGTATATTCAGTTTTATCTTTTTCGTCAAATATGTTGACAGGTCTACCTGATTTGGGATGACTTCTGAATACGCCGGAACAAGCAGCACATCATCAAATGTAATCCCTTCGCCAATAATCTTTCCCATGTTTACTGACCTCTCTTTCTTTCGAATCCATATATAAGATGCAAATATTTATCTGATATACTACAGAAATTCAAAACAGATGTCAACAGTTTTGACGAGAGGATCCCCTTTTTTGACTTGATTTATTTTAAGGTGCATTCATTAGCTGTGCTTATATATTGATCAAATGTACGAAATCTGAGTTTCTCTGATTCTTCGATAGAGTAAAACGTCCGAGAATTGCGGAATAAAAATTGTAAAGACGTATTCAAAGGGAAGGTGCGTTGTCTTTTGCTCCGCTCCATGGAGTAAGAAAAACTAAGGGATCTGACAAATGACTAAAAACAACAGGGCAGATGGGCAACTCGTTTCACTCAGACAATCCCATCTGCCCTGTTAACGTCATTGTGCCAGATCCCAAGTTTTTTAACT
>DXGZ01000011.1 GCA_019113645.1 Candidatus Mediterraneibacter vanvlietii
ATAGTTTAGATTTTTATTTTTCAGGAATTCAGACAATATCGTCCGACTCCACATCCGGAAATGCGCAACCCGTACATGTTGATTTTTCCATAGCCGGATGCTATGATTATTCAGGATTCATTGCACAGAAGAAATAAAAAGGAGTGTTCACTAAGATGAAGTATAAAAACATGATCTTCGATTTTGGGAATGTAATCGGAAAATTTAATGGAATGTATATATTAAAACAATTCTGCGAATCAGAAGAAGACTGTCAGCTTCTTGCTTCTGTTGTCTATGAGAAATGGAATGAACTGGACAAAGGTACTATTGATTATAATGAATACATTGAGCAGACTATAGATAAGATTCCGGATCGGCTGGAAGATACGGTCCGTACTTTCTTCAGAGATTGGCCTCATCATCTGCTTCCGATCGAGGACACGCTTCGATTCATTGACGAACTGAAAAGCCGTAATATCCCGGTCTACCTGCTGTCAAACGCGCCTACACATTTCGCGGACTGGGCTGCTTCATATGAGCCGCTCCGGAAATTTGACGGCATCGTATTTTCCGCTCCTCTGAAAATGGCGAAACCGGATCCTGAGATCTATGAATACTTATTTGAAACATACAAATTGAAACCGGAGGAATGTTTCTTCATTGATGACCTGTCCGCCAATATTGAGACGGCAAAGAAACTGGGGATGGACGGTATCGTCTTCACCGGAAATATAGACGAAGTAAAAGCCGCTGTCGGGTTCTGACACCTGACAGCGGCTTTTCACTCATTTTTCTTTTGCTTCAAAAAGTCCGGCAAGAGACAGAACCGCTGCTCCTGCTCCTATGAAGAAATCTCCCAGATTATAGGTAATCCGGGAGACTTTTTCATTCCCGAATTTGAACCCTATATAGTCAACAACATACCCTCTGGCAAACCGGTCAAAGGTATTGCTCCAGGCGCCCGCTGACAAGAACGAAAGCGCTGTTTTCTTCCAGAATCCTTTCTTCCGCATCAGCGAAACTACCTGCAGGACGGTCACTGTCCCGGCAGCTGCCGCAGAAAGTATCCTGACGACCCCCGGCCTGTCCGATAACAGGTTCAGGCACATGCCGTGATTATTCACTCTGCGCAGAACAACCTTCTCTGTCAGTTTCCGTTCCTCTTTCTTATCCAGGTTCTGCTCCGCATAGGCTTTCAATATCTGATCCGAGGCAAGCAGTGCTCCGCTGCCCCAGAGAAACCAATGCCTCTTCATCTCTTACTCGCTCAGCTTGTCAGCTGCTTTCTCTGCAGCACTGCTGATCTTCTCCGCCGCTTTCTCAGCCATCTCGCTTGTCTTCTCTGCTGCTTTCTCTACGAAATCCCCGGTCTTCTCTGCCGCTTTTCCCGCGAAGTCTCCGGTCTTCTCTGCCGCCTTTCCAGCAAAATCACCTGTTTTCTCAGCTGCTTTTTCCGCCATGTCGCCAAACTTCTTAGCTGCCTCCCCGGCTTTGTCCGCCATTGTCTCTGCTGCATCTGCTGCCTTTTCCTTCATCATGTCCGCATAGCTGTCCGCTGCCTCAGCCTCTCCTTCGGTTTCTTCATACTCTCCATCCACTGTAGAGGTAACCTTCTCGCCGCAGTAAGGGCAGAACGCCATATCCTTTGCGACCAGCTTTCCGCAGTTGGAGCATTCAGAAGCGCCCTTGATCTTTGCGATCTTCTTCTCGTAATCTTCCATGCTTGTCTCTCTGCTCTGGATTGCATCACACAGTCCTTTCGCAGTCTCTTCTACTTCCTCGCCTGCCTTATAGCGGTCATAGATCATCTTGCCAAGTTCCATAAGGTCAACAGCATTGCCTCTTGCAAGTCCTCTGATCTGGCTTTTCAATCTCTGAATTTCAATCGCATCCCCGGCTTTGTTTGTCATTGTTTCCGCAGTCTCGCCGATGCGTTTCCCTAAATCTTCAAAAAAATCTCTCATCTCGATAATCTCCTTTCCTGTATCATCGCTTCCGGATTTATAAGCTTTCTGATATAACACAACAGTTCAGTCCGCCCCATTCGATAAACTGAGCTGTTACGACCTAACATTATTATACCCTATTATCCGACAACTTCAACAAAACAGGGTTTATTTTATACTTTTTTAACTTGTCCGGGCATAGGATTGTTAAAAATTCCAAAGGTGATAATTATGAGCGAATTTTCCGTCTGCCGGGAACAGATCTTATCAGAAGACTACAGAGATTTCATCGGGAACCATGTACGGACTCCTTTTTTTGACAGTATTATGCAGGAAGACGCCTGCCAGCAGGACGCAGGGTTCGGCTACAAGTGTATCTATCTTCCCGCGTCTGCCGCGGATCCCATCACTCTTCCCAGGTATTCCTATAACTCTATTCCCAAATGCTATGCTCCGGCCAGCATGGAGACACTAAACCAGGCAGGAATTCTGCCTGTTCAGAATTATCCCACTCTGCTGTTAAAGGGAAACGATACCCTGATCGGATTCATGGACAGCGGAATCGATTACCAGAATCCTGTCTTCCGCAGCCTGGACGGTTCCACCCGGATCGCAGCGATCTGGGATCAGACCGTACAGTCCGGAACACCGCCGGAAGGATTTTCATATGGAAGCGAATTTACACGGGATCAGATCAATGAAGCGCTCCGCTCTGAGACGCCCCTGGAGATTGTTCCATCTGCGGATGAAACAGGGCACGGCACATATGCCGCCGGGCTTGCCGCCGGAGGCGCCGACGCCGGGGAAGGTTTCCTTGGCGCTGCGCCGGAGTCAACCATCGCTGTCGTAAAGCTGAAACAGGCGAAAAAATATCTCCGGGACTATTACTTTATTCCCGAAGACGCCGTCTGTTACCAGGAGACCGATCTTATGCTGGCTCTGAAATATTTAAACGATCTTGCCGATTCACTGAACCTTCCTCTGGTCATATGCATCACATGCGGTTCCAGTATGGGCGGACACATCGGCACGCTCCCCTTCTCCTTTCTCATCGAAGGTTATTCAAGCCGTGCAAACCATATCACTGTGATCGGCACCGGAAACGAAGCAGACAAAAGGCATCATTACAGCGATACGCTTGCGGACAAATCAGATACTCGTACCGTCGAACTGCGCGTTGGAGAAAATGTCTCCGGCTTCTCCATGGAACTCTGGACCGAAGTTCCGAATATTCTCTCCATCTCCATCATCTCTCCCTCCGGGGAAAACACTTCGCGCATTCCGCTTCGGGTCGGTGCAAGCGCGGAACTTGACTTCCTTTTTGAGCGCACGAAGGTTTCCGTAGACTACAGGCTTCTCGTTGAAAAAAGCAGCTCCGAACTGATCTTCTTTCGCTTCAACACGCCTGCGCCGGGCATCTGGAAGATCGTTGTGGAACCGCTTACCATCGCCGACGGCATCTTCCATATATGGCTGCCGCTGACGGAATTCTTAACCGGGGAAGTATTCTTTCTGGAATCGAATCCTTACAGTACGCTGACCAATCCCGCCTGTACCGACAGTCCGATTGTCACAGCCTACTACAACGGCGCCACCGGCGGAGTCGCCCAGGCTTCCGGCAGGGGATATACCCGCACCGGAAGGCGGAAACCAGACATTGCAGCACCCGGCATCAATATCCGGGGCCCCCTCCCCGGCGGAAGGTTCTCCGAGCGTTCCGGCTCCTGCGCCGCCGCAGCTGTCACATCAGGCGCAGTGGCTCTCATGCTGGAATGGCTGCTCTCGGTTCAGAGTGTGCCGGGCATCGACTCCTTCCAGATCAAAAGCCTGCTGATTCTGGGTGCCGTCCGCCCGGATTCCATGGAATATCCGAATCGGGAATGGGGTTACGGGCAGCTTAATCTGTATAATACGTTTGAAACTATGCGGCAGCTGTGAAAAACAGAACAAACGGGATATCCTCTGCTGGACAGTCAAGGGGAGCACCGCCTGTATAAAGCGGCACTCCCCTGATTTTTCACTGCATATTCTTCCTACTCCAGCCTCGGCACTTCCTGTCCTCTCAGCCGTATGACCGGGCCGCCGGTTCCCTCAATATACGCCCGTGTAATCACTACCTCGCCGATATTGTCATCCTTCGGGATCTCATACATGATATCCAGCATGAATTCCTCGATAATCGCCCGCAGCGCACGCGCTCCGGTATCTTTCTGCATCGCCTTTTCCGCGATCGCCTCCAGCGCTTCGTCATCAAATTCCAGCTTCACTTCATCGAGCGCGAGCAGTTTCTGATACTGCTTCAGAATCGCGTTGCGCGGCTCTTTCAGGATCTTGACCAGCATGTCTTTATCCAGGCCTTTCAAAGTGAAGATGATCGGCAGTCGACCCAGGAACTCCGGAATCATGCCGAATTTTCTCAGGTCTTCCACAGTCACTTTGGAAAGCAGATCTTTGTCATGCTCCAGTGTGTCTTTGAGTTCTGAATTAAATCCCATGGAGGTCTTCTTCTGAAGCCGCTCCTTGATGATCTCCTCCAGGTCCGGGAATGCGCCGGCACAGATAAAGAGAATATTTCTCGTATTTACCGTAGTAAGCGGCACCATGGCGTTCTTGCTGTTGGCGCCTACCGGAACTTCCACATCGCTTCCCTCCAGGAGCTTTAACATTCCCTGCTGTACGGACTCACCGCTCACATCTCGCTGGTTGGAGTTCTGTTTCTTGGCAATTTTATCAATCTCATCAATGAAGATGATACCCTGCTCCGCTTTCTCCACATCATTATCTGCAGCTGCCAGCAGCTTGGAAACCACGCTCTCAATGTCATCCCCTATGTATCCGGCTTCTGTCAGTGAAGTGGCATCTGTGATTGCCAGCGGCACATCGAGCAGACGCGCAAGTGTCTTAACGAGATAGGTCTTACCGCTTCCGGTAGGTCCGATCATGAGCATGTTTGACTTCTCGATCTCAATGTCATCCATCGTGTTCGTAGCAACTCTCTTATAGTGATTATAGACCGCAACGGAAATCGCCTTCTTCGCGTATTCCTGTCCTACCACATATTCATCCAGGCGTGCCTTGATCTTATGCGGCGCCGGGATATCCTTGATATTGAGCTGATGGAATTCTTTCGGTTTTTCCTTTTTCTTTTTGATCTTCTGCGGCTTGGGCTGCATGTTCTCCAGATCCGACAGATTCAAGAACTGCACGCCCGGCATGTTCATCAGACGGTTCAGGTCAATCGACCCGCTCGTCATGGCGTCAAAACTGCGCTGCATACAATCCGGACACACGGTAATATTATTCGGCAGCTCAATCATCTTTCCTGTCACGCTCTCCGGACGGTGGCAGATGAAACAGATTTTCTCATACCCGTCATCCTTTTTCTCCTCTTCGTCCTTCTTCTCCGCTGCCACTACTTCCTGCCTGCTCTCATCGTCTGCAGCAGGCGTCTGATTCTCTGTATTTTTTTCTTTATCGTCCTCATCCACAAGGATAAAATCCTGATCTGACATAAATATTTCCCTTCTGCATGTATATTCCGCCGGTTTTCCCTTAAGGACAAGGCGGCCTTCCGCCATCCACTGCTCTCTCGGTCATTCTCCAACTGTTATTCATTATAGTACACTTATACAGGTTATACAAATGAACTTTTTCTAAATCATCCCCGGATATCGCGGCTGTCCGGCACACCTACTGTATTTCCTGCAGCCTCAGCCCCGCTGTATCCGTCACCGGAATGGAGAATGTGACTGCTTTGGCTCTGCTGTTCAGTCCTGCATTTTCCATAATGGACTTCATGATCGCGTTCTTTGACTCGGTTTTTGCTACGATGAAGATCATCTCTTTCTCATCCGCAATGGAAACACCAAGAAACTTCTCTGCCCGTTCAAGCCCCGTTCCTCTGGCATGGATCACAGTTCCCCCGCCGGCGCCTTCCTTTCGCGCGGCATCCATCACTTCCTCGCTATATCCGTGATTCGCAATTACAACAATCAGTTCATATTTTGTGTTCTTCATCTCACTCTCCTCTTCTTTCTCAAAATCCTGTCCGTCCATCAGAAACTGAAGTACCTTCTTACCGCCAACACTGGAAAGAGGCATCAAAAAGGCAATCCCTGTTCCCGGAACATCAATCTGCACCCTTTCCTCAAGATCTCTTTTTACGCTCTTCCATGTTTCTCCGGTCACAACCGCCATCATCACATTCTTTCCTGTAACCTCCAGCCCGAAATAGTCCAGTATCTCACTGGTGGCCGTTCCTTTTGCCAGTGTACAGATCACGGAGGGAAGACCGTTTTTTTCATAACATTCCAGTACACCCCGGCCAACCGCTCGTTTTGTAACCGTCATCATCATATAAATCTCACTCATGTCATCCTCCCTCTTACAGTTCTATAATCTCATCATCCGAAAGCATGGCGAACTCTGCCGCGGCTTTCTCTGTCTCCAGCTGTTCCGCATGCTTTGCCTTCAGTCCATACACCAGCCCAAGTATCTGAATCGTAATCAGCGGCGTCATGGCAACCATCGCAACCACACCGAAAGCGTCAGTAACAATATTTCCGCCCACGCTGACGCACGCCCCCATTGCAAAAGGCAGAAGAAATGTAGCTGTCATTGGGCCTGAAGCCACGCCGCCGGAATCAAAGGCAATCGCGGTAAATATCTTCGGAACAAAAAATGTCAGAACAAGAGCAAGAACGTATCCCGGTATAACAAACCAGAAAATCGAAATTCCCGTCAGCACCCGGGTCATGGCAAGACCGAGAGACACTGAGACTCCAATGGAAAGGCTCATTCCCATGGCTCCGGATGTAATGGTTCCTGATGTAATGTCTTCCACCTGCTGAGTCAGAACGAACACTGCCGGTTCCGCCCGCACAATAAAGTAACCTATCACCATACCGATGGGCACGATCACCCACTTATACGGATTATCCGCCAGCACCTGTCCGAGGTAATTTCCTGCCGGCATAAAACCCACATTGACACCTGTAAGAAACAGAACAAGTCCGGCATAGGTATAGACCATACCTACCCCGATTCGTATCAGCATCCTTTTCTGCATTCGTCTGAAAATAATCTGAAACAGAACAAAGAAAATAATAATGGGCAGAAGGGATACCGCCATCTCTCCCATATACTCCGGAAATTCCACGGCAAACATCTGCCAGAGCTCGACCGAATTCTGGATATCTGGAATACCTTCGGCAGCATACCGGGCACCGTCCGGACGATAGATCAGACTTAATACCAGAACCGAAAGAATCGGTCCCACAGAAGACAGCGCAACAAGACCAAAGCTGTCATCCTCTGCTCTCTCATCACTTCGAATCGCAGAGATTCCCACCCCCAGAGCCATAATAAACGGCACTGTCATGGGGCCGGTTGTAACACCGCCCGCGTCAAACGCCACGGCGATAAAATCACCGGGAGCGAAAAAAGCGAGAGCAAACACAATCAGATACAGCACAATCAGCATATGTGCCAGTGTAATATTAAAAAGCATTCGAAGCAGCGAGCTCACAAGAAAAAGCCCGACTCCAAATGCCACAGAGAGCACAAGAATCATATTCGGCACGGACGGAACCTGTTCCGCCAGCACCTGCAGATCCGGCTCTGATATAGTCACAATAAACCCGAGAATGAAGCTCAGCAGCACCATCACCCAGAGCTTTTTCGTCTGGGTCATACAGGTACCTACATTCTCACCGATCGGCGTCATTGCCATATCTACCCCAAGTGTAAAAAACATCATTCCCGCAATCAGAAGCACCGCGCCCAGCAGAAATGCCAGGAGAATTCCCGGCTCCAGCGGCGCTATTGTAAAACACAGGGCAAGCACGATCGCGATGATCGGCAGCACTGCTTTTAACGTTTCATTCAGTTTCTCCAGTAATTTTTCCTTTAATTTTGCGATTTTAAAATTCACGCATTCCCTGCCTTTCCTGATAAACTGTCTTTCCAAGCTGCTTTTCCATCACCGTCTATTCTTCCAGCATGCGGATAAACTCTTCCTCCGAAATAATGGGGATTCCCAGCTCCCTTGCCTTCCTGTTTTTAGAAGACGTAGAATTCACGTCATTATTGATGAGATAATTTGTCTTCGATGTCACGCCTCCTGTCACTTTGCCTCCTCTCTTCTCAATTTCTTCTTTTACCTCGGCGCGGTTGGAAAAGTGTTCCACACTGCCGGTGATTACAAAATTAATTCCCGCAAACTTCTGCGCATCCTCTCTGACCTCTTCCTCAGGGATCTCCACTTCCCTGAGAAGCCGCCGGAACAGATCCCTGTGCTCCTCGTCCGCGAAGTACGCCGCAAAGGAACCGGCGATCACATCGCCCACCCCGGAAATAGCCGCCAGTTCTTCCACAGCAGCATTCAGAATTCTCTCCGGATCGTTCCCAAGCGCGCCGCAGATCATCCGCGCGTTTGCGATTCCTATATTGGGAATTCCCAGACTGTATACAAGTCTCGGAAGCGTTGTCGTTCTTGCGTTACGGATACTGGTCTGAAGATTCACGTAAGACTTTTCTCCAAAACCATCCATATTCTTGATTTCTTCTTCATAACGGTCCAGATGAAACAGATCTGTAAAATCTTTCACATACCCGTTCATGATAAACTTCTCCAGCGTTGCCTCTGAAAGCCCTTCTATATTCATGGCATCCCGGCTCACAAACAGCGTAAAAGACTTCACATGTTTCGCCTGGCACTTCGGATTGGTGCAATACAGTGTCTTTGTCTCATTTTCCATTGAAATCTTCGTTGCGCCGCCGCACACCGGACAGACCTCCGGAATATCCTTCACGCCGCTCCTTGTCAGATTATCCGCAATCTGGGGAATGATCATATTTGCCTTATAGACGGTAATATGGTCTCCCACTCCCAGCTCCAGCTCCTCCATAATACTGATGTTGTGGACGCTTGCCCGGCTCACAGTAGTTCCTTCCAGCTCCACCGGTTCAAAGATCGCCACCGGATTAATCAACCCTGTTCGCGACGGACTCCACTCGATTGAAAGAAGCGTTGTCTCCCGGATCTCGTCCGCCCATTTAAATGCAAAGGAATCCCTCGGGAACTTCGCCGTTGCTCCGAGCGACTGCCCGTAGGCGATATCGTCATAGACAAGCACAAGCCCGTCGGAGGGGACTTCATTCTTCTCAATATGCTCCGCAAACCAGGCTACTTCCGACTCAATTGTCTCCGCTGTAACCGGATGGTTCTCCACCACATCAAATCCCTGATTTTTAAGCCACTGCATCTGATATATTCTGGAATTCTTAAAATCGACTCCCCCTGCACGAACGAGGGTGAACGCATAGAATCTGACATTACGCTTTGCTGTGATCTCATTGTTGAGCTGGCGGACCGAACCGCTGCAGAGATTTCTCGGATTTTTATATCTGGCATCCGCATCCCCGATCTCTTCATTGATCTTCTCGAAATCTTTGTAAGAGATCACCGCTTCCCCCCGTAAAACCAGTTCCCCCTGATATGGGATCTGAAGAGGAACATTCTTAAATACACGGGCATTGTTTGTAACCACTTCTCCTATCTCGCCGTTCCCTCTGGTAACCGCTTTCTCAAGCTTACCGCCGCGGTAGGTCAGCACAATCGTCAGCCCATCCAGTTTCCAGGAAATCATCGCTTTCTGATTTCCGAGGAACTCCCGGAGTCTCCCCACATCTTTCGTCTTATCCAGCGAGAGCATGGGGCGCTCATGCCGTTCTTTGGGAAGCTCGCTCAACACTTCGTATCCCACATTCACAGTAGGACTGGAGGCCAGAGTTGTATTTGTCTCCCTCTCGAGTTCTGACAGTTCATCATAGAGCCTGTCATACTCGTAGTTGCTCATAATCTCCTGGTCATCCTGTTCGTAAGCGCGGCGTGCCCTGTTCAAAAGTTCTACCAGCTCGCGCATTCTCTGCATTTTTTCTTCCATCCCATCCTCCTGCTCTGCTATTTCTTTTCGTTTTGATTTCTGAGCATCTCGTGCAGTTCATTCAGTTCCGCATCTGTCAATTTCCTGTATTCTCCTTCTTTTAAGGATCCCAGGCGGATATTCATAATCCGCACCCGCACCAGATCCCTTACTTCGTACCCCAGAGTTTCGCACATCCGCCTGATCTGACGGTTCAGCCCCTGGGTCAGTATAATTTTGAAGGTGTATTTCCCAAGTTTTTCCACCCGGCACGGTCTGGTCACGGTATCCAGTATGGCAACACCTGATGCCATTTTCCTGATAAAATCGTCTGTAATTTCCTTATCTACCGTAACTTTATATTCTTTTTCATGATAATTGGCCGCGCGCATCATCCGGTTGATGATGTCCCCGTTGTTGGTCATAAGAAGCAGGCCTCTGGAGTCCTTATCCAGTCTCCCCACATAGGTAACACGGACAGGATAATCCAGGAATCTCACAATACTGTTTCTCTCCCTGCGCTCTTCCGTGCAGACAATGCCTCTTGGCTTATTCACTGCCAGAACAACCATCTCATCCTGCCGCGATACAGTCTTCTGCCCGATTTTCACTACCTGACCGGGCATCACGCGCATTCCGGTCACCGCCTTTTTCCCGTCCACGGTCACACGTCCAGTTTCAATGAGGCGGTCCGCCTCCCTCCTGGAGCACACGCCCGCCTCACTCAGATACTTATTCAGCCTTACCGGCTCTTTTTTCTGCAAAAATTCTTCCCTGATCCGATTACTCACCTGTAAACACTCCGCTTATGCTGTTATCTGTAAAAAATGTATTTCCGCTGTATAAAATCAGCGTATCCGTAATCCGGTACGTATCCATGATATCCGTCATCGTACCGCTGTAATAGCGGGGATCCACTACTACAATCTCCCGAAAATACGGGGTAAGGAACGGGACAAAGCAGTCCGCGAAAGAATCCTTTACCAAAAGGAGCCTTCTCTGGCTCGTGGATACAGTCTTAATATCCAAAACCGAAGTATTCCCTCCAAGGAAAACGCCGTATTTGTCCCTTGTCTCCAGCTTGGAAGAATCATAGAGGGAAGTTGTCTTCCTCGCTTCATCCACATAGTTGACAACCACATCATCGTCCCCTTCCGCAGGCACATAGATGTCGATCTGTTCATTCTCGTTCAGTCCGACTCCGCTCTTTGACGCGAGAACACCGTTAAAGCTGTCGGTCACCGTGTAAGATACGAATTTGTCTGACACATCCTCGTCAATTCCGAGTGCGGAAGCAGCTTCCCTGAACACATAGAACGCTCCCTGAGTCGTCCAGTGATGATCTGTCTTATAGTATAACTTCTCCGAGATATGTTTATTCAAAATCGATATCGTATCAATCCAGCTCACAGAATCTCCAAGTTCCTGCTCCACCATACTGAACATCTGACTCTGATCTTCCACTGTAGCGAATGCCGGAAGGCTCTCATCCAGAATACATGCCGCATCCGGGACAAGCATCATCGTAGTCGGTATGTCTGAATATGTCTCGGCAAAGCTCTTGATCGCAGCCAAGTTGTCATTGAGCTGATCCTGATCCGGCACTGAGATTTCCTCCATGAGCTGACCGTCTTTTCCAATCAGGACGTCATTCTCTTCCCTGCTGCCGCCCAGCCGCGCGAGTCCGACTTTTATGCTTCTCCAGAAATTTCTTCCGACAAACTGATCACTCATGTAGCTCTCCCACTGCTCCATGAAATCCCCCGACACAGCAGAGCTCAGCGTGAGACTCGGACGCGTCTCCAGCATCCGGTTCTCCTCCTCGGACTGATCCCTGTCCGGTACGACGAAGTTCAGGATCATGATGAAAAACAACAGCAACAGGAAAATGATCCCTATCAGACTCTCGGTCCTGTTTCTTCTTTTTCTTCTGCCGTCCATAGCACCACCTAAAATCTGAAATATAGAAACGGGTTAAATGTATCTGTTACAAGGAACGCCACTGAGATCAGGAACATTCCGATATATACAATTACAGACAATGCTGTCTGCATCCTCCGGCTTTTCGAAATCCGGGTTGCCAGTCGGATCAGCTTCAGTCCGAACGCTGATGAACCTGCCACAGCCAGCAGCCAGAGCAGCCAGTGTGTGTACAGGAAGAACACGCCCTGGGCATCCACAATCCCTGCCCCTCCGCCGATCATGGCGAAGAGATACCGGATAGAATAGCCCAGACTCGGGCTGAAGAAAAATACCCAGCCGATCAGGACGAGAATTCCCGCATATATGTGGCGCACCACATTTGGCAGCCGGTCCACGTACGCGCCCCAGAGATATTTCTCAAGGATTAGGATCACGCCGTAGTACACGCCCCAGGCAATAAAGTTCCACGCAGCGCCGTGCCACATGCCGGTCAGCGTCCATACAACCATCAGATTGAAAATGTTTCTTGAAACAGAGCAGCGGTTTCCGCCCAGCGGAATATAGACGTATTCCCGGAACCATGTACTCAGTGAAATGTGCCATCTTCTCCAGAACTCGGTAACACTTTTGGATATGTACGGGTAATCGAAGTTTTTCTTAAACTCGAATCCGAACATCTTCCCCAGCCCGAGCGCCATATCTGAATAACCGCTGAAATCAAAATAGATCTGGAACGCGTAGGCAAAGACTCCGATCCATGCTGTCAGGACCGACAGGCTGCCGGCCGGCATCGCTGATATCTCTTCAAACACCGCGCCTGTTGTGTTGGCAAGGATGACCTTCTTCGCCAGCCCCATGATAAAGAGCTCTGCTCCCTGGCCGATCTTCCTGATGTTGATCTTCCTGTGCCTTAACTGTTCTTCAATGTCCGCATAACGGACGATCGGTCCGGCGATCAGCTGCGGGAACATGGTAATATAAAGCGCAAAATAAAGAATGTTTTTCTGTGTCTGCGCCTTTTTCCAGTACACATCCAGTATGTATGAGATCGCCTGAAAAGTGTAGAAGGATATTCCCACAGGCAGCGGGAGTTCCCTGTACGGTATATCAAACGGGAGCACTGCGTTCAGCGTGTCCACCAGAAAGCCGTAATATTTGAAAAAGCCAAGAATCAGAAGGTTTGCCGCCACTGCAAAGATCATGGCAAGCTTCGCCTTCCGCGGATCGTCCTCATGATCCCTGATGTCCTGTCCGCAGAAATAGTTCATCACAATGGAGAGAATCATCAGGATCACATAGACCGGTTCTCCCCATGCGTAGAACACAAGGCTGGCAAGAAGCAATATGATATTTTTCGCCTTAAACGGAACGATATAATAGACTGCCATCACAATGGGCAGAAATAAAAACAAAAACGTGATACTGCTGAATAACATCCGATAACTCCCTCTCCGCTACAGACTGCTGCTGAATACACTCAGGTATTCGCCTGCTTTCGGAGCAGACGCGAAGAAAATGTAGTTTCCCCTCACACTCTGCACCGCATCATCAAGAAGTTTTACTTCCTCTGGAGCATACCCCTCAAAATCATTTCTTCTCGAATCAATTCTCTTCTCGATCGCGCTCGTAACTTCCTGAACCTGGCTGCTGTCCGCAACTCTGACAAGCAGAACTTCCTCCGCCGAGATGCTGAATTCAGAAGAATAGTACATAACCCCGTCATAATCCGCGGCATTCAGCCCGAAATTCCGCTTAAAAGCCGTGTCATCCTGTTCCGTCAGATTCTCCGTATCCAGAGAAGCCGACACCGCCTCGCTGACTTCGGAAAAAGGTCTGCTGCTGCCGCTCGCGTAAAGCAGCATCAATACAACGAAAACAACAATCATTAAAAATACAACATACTTCATGACAGAGGCGATCTTTAACTTTTCTGATTTCATAATGCCGCCACCTCCGCCATGTTCTCTCCCCAGATCGGATAGAATTCGGATTTGAAATGTATTCCATCCTGCTCATAATACTGATCCTGTACAAGGTCCGTATTGTCTATATACCCGACGCTCATGCTTTCGCACAGTGTCTGCAGCGCTTCATTATACTGCGGTATGGAGGCAAGCGCTGCTTCCTCTGACGACGCTGAGTCCTGCACCGGGAAGATTGAATTCACAAAAATATGCGCGTCCGGCACTTCCTCCTGAAACTTCTCAATCACTGCCTTATACTCAGATGTGAACTGCTCAGTATCGCCATTTGTGGCAGTTACATCATTCATCCCCAGCGAGAGAAAAACAATGCCCGGGCTCAGTTCCTTTACTTTGGCAATCATATCATCAAGCTCAGTTAAGTGAACCCCGATCTGTGCCACAACACTGGAGGCATTAAGGACATCATACTCGGCAAAACCTTCCGTGATAGAATCGCCGACTACTACTGCGCCCATAAACTTCTCCTTAAGGCTTCTCGTGTCTTCACCGTTATTATCCTGTGCTTCCAGCTGGCTGATTTTCGCTTCGATAGCCGCAACGTCTCCCGCTTCCTCCTGCTGAATGTATTCCACCCCCGCAGATGTATCCGGATGTCCTGTAAAAATGCTTCTCACGCCGTTTACAATCAGAATAATCAGAAGGACCGCCGCGACTGCAATTGCACCAAGAATGATGCGTCTTTTTGTCTTTCGTCTGATTCTTTTCATATATTTTAAACTTCCATCTGCTGTATTAATTAACTGCTCTTAGATCGTATGACAATAGTACACCACCATACCTTTATATAATACTTTTTTTGCCTGTAAAAGTCAATGACGCGGGGTTCGTTTTATGATACAATGGTGACAGTCCGCCATAGGGCGGACCGCACCGTTACATTTACTGACAGCAGATTATTATCGAAGGAGAATCTCATGATTGCTTTCTCTCTTACAAACATAAAAGACTTTACCTCCCACCTTCTCGTGAAAGACACTTTTGATTCTTTCAGCTTTATCGAAGGGGAAATCGTCACTTATAACACATTCCGGATCGACGGCTTTATCCAGAAGGATTTCTTTGATACCGGAGCGGAACTTCCGGAATATTCCTACTGGAAAAACGTGCGTGAACACTGTTTTTCTGTTATAAAAGGGAAACGCACTCCTCTGAGTTTCCGCTTTGTCTTCAGCCTGTCCCGCAAAAATATCGAACAGCTCGTAACGCAGAACGCACCGGCGCTTAACCCGTCGGATGTGCAGGGGCTTTATCTGAATATCCATTTTGAGAACGGGCGTCTCTCCTGCGTGACCGGCACTTCCTTTAAGACCTTCACTCTGGACAAGACTCTGGAACACGTGTGGGATGAGTACGCAGAACGGTTTTTCATCCACAAAGGCATTGATTTTGAAAAAGAGATCTGAAAAAAACCACAAAACAGGAAAAGGCAGCGGGCGGTTGTCAACCGCGCCGCTGCCCTGCTTTCTGCCTGTCAGGCTGCATGATTTTATTATTTTGTCAGCAGCATCATAATCTCGTTGCTTCTCTGTACAAATGCTGTCATCTCTTCCGGGCTCAGCGGTTTGTGCGCCAGCATTGCAAGATCGTAAAGCTGCCTGCAGATAATCGGAACATTCTTGCTTCTCTTATGCTCCACAAGGAATTTCACAAGCGGATGGTTTGCGTTCAGCACCAGTGTTGCCTGGCTTCCGAACATAGCCGGATCCATACCGCCCATTCCATACATCTTCATCATCTCTTCCATACGTCTGTTCTGCTCGGAGAGAACCGCCATGGAAGCGACATTGTCATCTTTTAATTTCTCTACTTTCACATCCAGCTTGTCATTATTCAGCTCTTTTCTAAAGATCTCCACAAGGCTGTCTGCCGTCTTCTGGAATTCTTCTTTCTCATCCTCTGCCACTTCATCTTTCAGTGAATCGTGAACATCCGCATCGATTCTCAGGAACTGGATTTCCTGATGTTTCTGCTCCAGATATGTCACAAACGCGGAGTCGATGTTGTGTGTGAGAATGATCGCATCCTGTCCCTGTGATTTGAACATATTGATGTACTGGCTCTGCTGTACTTCATCTGTCACATAGTAGATGCTTGTCTTCTCTTCCGGTTTGTCGCCGTCCGCTGCAGCATCCTCAGAACCTGCATCCTCTGCTCCGTCTGCGGCTGTCTCCTGGCTGTCTGATGTTTCATCCGCGCTGCCGGCTGCTTTTTCTTCCTCAGTCTCGCCCTTGCTTTCTTTAATAACATCTTCAAGAGTCAGATATTTGTGATCCAGGTTCTTGTAGATCATGGAGTCTTTCATCTTCTCGCCGAACTTCTCGTCCTTCAGGCAGCCGAACTTGATGAACGGGCTGATATCATCCCAGTATTTCTCATAGTTCTCTCTGTCTGTCTTGAACATTCCGACCAGTTTGTCTGCAACCTTCTTGGAAATGTAATCTGCAACTTTATTTACAAATCCGTCGTTCTGCAACGCGCTTCTCGATACGTTAAGCGGCAGATCCGGACAGTCGATCACACCTTTTAAGATCATCAGGAATTCCGGAATCACTTCTTTGATATTATCAGCGATGAATACCTGATTGTTGTACAGTTTAATCGTTCCCTCGATAGACTCATACTCTGTATTGATCTTCGGGAAGTACAGGATTCCCTTTAAGTTAAACGGATAGTCCATGTTCAGGTGAATCCAGAACAGCGGCTCCTTGTAATCCATAAACACCTTGCGGTAGAAAGCGATATACTCGTCCTTCGTACACTCGCTTGGGCTTTTCGTCCAAAGAGGATGGATATCGCTCAGGGATACCGGACGTTTCACAATCTTTGCTTTTTTCTTCGGTTCGCCTTCCTCGCCCTCTTTCGGCTCTTCTGTAATGTGCTCTACTACTTCATCTGTATCAAGCACGTCCGCCTCGTCAATCGTCTCATATTCCGGCTCTGCGTTTGCCCTGGACAGGAAGATCTCTACCGGCATGAAAGAACAGTATTTCTCAATCACTTCTCTTGCGCGGTATTCATTGGCAAACTCAAGGCTGTCTTCATTTAAGAAGAGCGTGATCTCAGAACCGACTGTTGTCTTGTTTCCGTCCTGCATCTCGTACTCTGTGCCGCCCTGGCTCGCCCAGTGTACCGGAGTTGCTCCTTCTTTGTAGGAAAGTGTGTCAATCTGCACCTCGTCCGCTACCATAAACGCAGAGTAGAAGCCCAGTCCGAAATGACCGATCATATCATCTTCTGTTGTCTTGTCTTTATATTTCTCAAGGAACTGTGTCGCTCCGGAAAACGCGATCTGAGTAATATACTCTTCCACTTCGTCCGCAGTCATGCCAAGACCGTTATCAATGAATTTCATCGTCTTCTCTTCCGGATTAACGATTACTTCGATCTTCGGCTTATATCCTTCCGGAAGTTCATATTCTCCCATCATATCCAGCTTCTTCAGCTTCGTGATGGCGTCACATCCATTGGATACCAGCTCACGAACAAAGATATCATGATCTGAATATACCCATTTTTTTATAATCGGAAATATATTCTCGCTGTCGATCGATAAGTTGCCCTTTTTCACTGCCATAATGCACACACTCCTTTATTTTAAAGTTGTTGATTTCACTGTCTGTATAGCAGACCCCCGTAACCTGCTTCACTGCTCTGCAGCCGTATCAGCAGTACCGGTTCCTGCATCCACAAGACATTTTAGTACAGCAGTTTTAAAAAGTCAATAGAAAATTAGCACTCTTTAGAGTTGAGTGCTAATAATTTATAAAGATTTAATATATGCCGCCACATCATCCGGCAATTCTGTCTCCGGCAGATCCCGAATCATCCAGCCAGGGGCACTGGTCCGCTCCCCCAGAGCCTCCAGTCTCGCCGGGATCTCCCGTATTCTCTGCGCATATTCCTCCGCTTTCTCCTGATCTCCTGCCTGCTGGAAGTACTCCATCCCCCGGCTCAGAAGACTGACATAATCTACATATTCGTAAAGCGCATAGGGATTATTGTATAGAGCCTGTTCTTTCCACGCAATCATCTGGTCAAAGTCCCCGTCCATGGCGCAGGAAAGAGCCTTCGCATCGAAAGCCAGGGCAGCATTCTGATTTGTCCGAAGAATCCGGTCCGCCAGTTTCTCCCCCTCTTCTCTTGTCTCAGCACTGCCCAGGAGGGTCAGATTCGCCTCCGTGTAATAAGGATAGAGTTTCCCGGCCAGTTCATTGTCTCCCGTATAAGAAGCGGCAAGCGGGATCATGAAATACAGGGATGCCGCCATCGCTGCCGTGATTCCAATGCATATGTTTTTTGATGCCGGATTCCTTCCGGATTCCGGGTTTCTTCCGGATCCCGGTTTCAGATCCGTCCCGTTCTCCTCAGTCCCGTATCCTTCCAGGACCATCAGGAACAGGAATCCCATGCTCAGAAACTGCATGTCAAAATCAAACAGGCTGTGTAGCCCGATCACTGCCAGTACCGCCTTCGCCGTATGATCCTGCTTCCCTGAGAACAGGCTTCGAAAGAATACTGCAGCAGCGGCAATCCCGGGAATCCACCCGAAGTCCAGAAGAAGCTGCAGAAAATCATTGTGGACGAATACGGTCGTATATACTCCTGTCTGAACAGACCCCTGCAGATAATAATAACCCATATATCCCAGGCCAAAAGGATGTGTGAACACAAGAGGCAGCGCATCCTGCCAGTAGAGAAATCTTCCGATCAGCGTACTGTTTGAAAGAGATATGGTGAGGAATCTTCCCAGATTCTGATAGTCCCCGGTTGCAAACGAATATACGCCGCCCAGCAGCAGAGCAGCTGCCAGAATCGCAATGTTGAAACGCCTGTATTCCCTTCGCCGCCAGGCAAGCACAAGCAGGACTGCCGCAGTCAGCACGAAGACTGATCTGCTTCCGCTCAGCAGGATCCCCAGAAGCAGGATAGCTGATAACACCTGATTCTTCCCTCTCCGGCAGTGTTTTGTTCCTTTTTTCACTCCTTTTGCTCCCTGAATAAGGAGCACTCCTGCAAGGAAATAAAGCGCCATGGTATTCGAATACTGGAAAGTGCCGCCAAGCCTGCCTGCCAGATAAAGCTGATCTCTCACCGCCGGGATCCAGCAGAAAAGCACGGAAAAGCCAACAACCAGCGCCCCGGAATACGGCACGCTGCCAAGAAGTTCCTCTCTGTCTTCCTCTGAGAGCTGCATAAGAACCAGCGCAAAAAGAGGAAGGGGAAGAACTTTCACCAGTCCGATCAGAGCCATTCCCCGGTCCACCGCGAACGGCAGCGATACAAGACATCCCACGCAGATAACGGCGGACAAAATCAGTCCGCCGTTTCTGTACAGCCGCATCGGCTTTCCTCTATATATTATAAAATAAAACAGGTACAGCCCCAGAGCGATCGTCGCCATGCAGCTTACAAATTCATAGAAACCGCCGTAGAGAACCACGGTCAGGAACAGCAGAATCTTCAGCGGAAGGATTTCTTTTTTCTTTTCCATTCCTATTTTCTCAGTCTCCTGCCTGCCATAAACGCTGTAAGAGCTGCTGCGGCTGCCGCAAGAACAAGTCCGATATAACCTGCTGCCGGCATGCTGTCACCTGTCTCCGGCACTGCCGATGCCGGCTTGCCCGCAGCCTGAACACTGTTCTGGTCTGCCGGACTGCTGCCTTTATTTTCGTTATCCGGCTTATCTGTATTTTCGTTATTGTTCCCGTTTCCTTCCGTGCCTGTTCCCGTCTGCCCGTCACCTGAGCCCGGATTCTCCGGAGTCGGATCTGTCGGTTCTTCCGGCGTGGTTCCCGGATTGTCCGGATCTGTCGGTTCTTCCGGCGTGGTTCCCGGTTCGTCCGGATCCTCCGGCTCCGGATCAGCTGTCTTCTCTGTCAGGTCTGCAAGGAGATATGGGCTGAAGTGTTCCGCAAGGAAACTTACATATGTTCCGTCCTCACTGACTGCACTGTTGATCGTCTCCAGACTGCCGTCGTCCGTCTGATGATATACTGCCAGATCTGTTCCAAACTCTTCCGGGACCGGAATCGTCACTGTAACCGGATTCGCCGGATCGACCTCTACGCCATTTCTGGTCAGAGTAATATCGTAAACTTTCATGCCGCTTACTTCGTATGTCCCATCAATCAGCGCCGTCACCTTGCCGGTCAGTTCTGTAAGCGTGCTCTCATCTGTAATCGGATCCACATTCAGCACGAGGCTGGACTCTACGCCTTCAACAGAAATGCCCGTCTCTTCATCCGTCCGGGTTACCAGCTCTGTGATGCCATCGATGGTCGTAAGAAGTTCCGGGAGGGCTCCGTTCGTTAATTCACATCTCCAGATGCTTCCGTCCTCCCTCTGTACTACAATCTGATCGTAACTGTCTCTGGCAGCCCCTGTAACAGAATGCATCACAAGTACAGGTTCGTATTCACTATTTATATAATACAAATCACCTTCGCTGTTCACGGCATACGTTGATTCAACTTTTACCGTATTCTCCAGGATTTCCGTGCCGTCAATCGCGCAGAGCATGCCGTCTGTCCTGATATATCTGGCTGGAGCGTACATGGTACCGGCAACAAATTGCTCTATATTCTCAATCTTTTCTGCAGATGCACTGAACGGATAGTAAGTACTGTCTTTCATATATCCGCTTGATTCAATGCTGCTAACTCCTTCCTCCGCTTTCTCCCAGGCGTCATCGGATCCGTCCGCCCTGCTCCAGAGCGTACCGTTCGAATCCAGCATGAACTCCGTTCCTTCACTGTATCCGAGATCCGGGTTATATTCTGAATAATAACCCACATCAACCGGCTGGAATTCTACCGGTTCTGTCAGAACTCTGTTGTCATCATCCAGTGAAATAATCAGTCCAGTACCGTCCTTTAATCCGACATATCCGTTTTCCGTCACATACTCCGCATTCTCGCAGACGAACTGGGTGATCAGTTCTGTACCGTCCACATAAGCCATATAGCACTCATCCGACTCTGTGATATAAAGTCCCGCTCTTCCTTCATAGTGAACCATACTGCGGACATTCTCTGCGATCTCTGTTTCCATGTATTCTTCATCGATGGAATACAGTTTCTTCCAGTTCCACAATGTTCCCGCATCATCCAGACCGAAATACTCTTCTGTAAATGTTCTTCCTGTCTTCTCCGGATCATTGTCTCTGTATACCCAGTACGCCACATAGCTCTTGACGTTCTTTCCGTCAGATACTTTCTGGGGTGTCTCCGCGCTGTCCCAGTTCCAGATCTGACCGTTTGTCAGAATAGAGCGGGCGGACATTCCCTGTGCCAGCTGATCAGGAGAGAGCCTGTCCGCATCGTCAACCGCAGGCTCCACGCCCTGAACCGTTACCTGGAAGGTAAGCTCTTTGCTGCCAAAGGAAGCCGTCACTTCTGCGGTTCCTGCCGACAGCGCTCTCATATAACAGGAATATTCCGTATTATATATTTCCAGGACCTCGGGATTCGCTGATGTAAAAGTTACATCACCGTCAAAACGGTAATCATACTGGCCGGAAAGCACAGACTCTCTCATTTCGCAGTATGTTTCCTGCCCAACCAGAAGCGCGTCAGATGAGAGGTAACTCTTTTCAAAGATCTGCTCCAGTCCTTCCACCGGATTATCACCATAACTGATGATCGCATCCGGGTATTTTTCACAGAACTCAAATGCAGGTGTGAAATCTGTAATCTCATTATTATCGAGCACAATATTTTTCACCTGTGGAATGGATTCCAGAAAGCTGATATCCGTGATCTCATTATTCCAGAGATAGAATGTATACAGTTTGGGCAGTGCTGCCAGGACATCCGCATTCTTCTCCATAAACTCTGATGTAATCCCGCACTCTTCCAGCGTCAGCCAGTTCAGATTAACTGCAGCTTCCAGTCCGGTCAGATCTGCAAGGCCTTCCCCGCCGCGGATATCAAAACTTGTAATTGCTTCCATATCCTCACGGCTTGCATAGCCGTCTTCATCTATGTCCACATTATAATTTTCTCCCTGCAGAGCCTGACGCAGCGTCTCATCCGGGATATACACCCTGTCCTCCGCGGTATCCGCCGTATCATCTCCCGCTTCCGCCTGGACAGCCGCATCCTGATTTCCTGCTTCCGTCATTTCTGCCGCGGCAGCATCCTCAGTTCCCGCAGTCATCTCTGATGTCTGAACGTCTGCCTGAGCATCTCCATCCGCTGTCTGCGTCCCTTTATCTTTGGTCTGTGTCTGCCCGTTCAATGGAAGCTGCGTCATATCTTCCATCCAGACAGCAGGCTGGTCCGCCGCATCGCGAGCCGTGCTTCCGTCTGCTTTATTTTCCGCCGGTTTCTCTGTTTCCGAACCAGTCAGCGTTTCCTGTCTCACATCACCGATTTTCTCTGTTTCCTGCGCATTTGCCACTGTCAGGCTTGACAGCACAAGCGCACCTGCAAGAAAAACCTCGATATATTTTTTCTTCATTCTTTACCCTCCTTCAGTCATTCTGCCGCGGTCCGGTACCTTAGCCGGGCACATGACGGCGTCACATGGCCACTTCTGCGAAAAGGCAGAAATTCCCATTAACTCATTTATTATATCTCGCGGGTTTTCTTTTATCATCACGGTAAAAACTAACATTTTCATATATCACTATTGCGGCGTGCGCATCCCGCCCGGAGGGCTTTTATTTCATAGGGAACGCAGTTTCCTATGAAACAAAAAAATCCAGCCCTGTTACAGGCTGAATTTCAATTCTGCGCTTCCGGTTTGTTTACGATTATAATTCCTGCGCTTACAAGCACAAGGGCGATCAGATTCTTCAGTTCAAACATATTCTCTCCGAGAATTATCCCTGAAAGTACTGCTCCGAAGATCGGAATGGTGAACGTATAAACCGCCACTTTTCCAACTGGATTATATTTCATTAATATCGTCCATACACTGAACGCAACCGTTGAAAGAAGTGCCATATAGATAAGAAGAGCTGCGCTTTTCGGCGTAAAGCCGTCCACACGTCCGCCCATCAGCACACCGATCACAATCAGAAGAGCGCCGCCCATCAGGGTCTGCCATGCCGTGATCGTCATGGGGCTTTCCTCATCTGATATCATTTTCAGGAGAACCATACTGATTCCGTAGACTACCGTGCAGATCAGAATCATCCCCTCCCCCTGCAGGGTGAATCCGCTTCCCATGCCGCCCGGCGCCAGGTTGACCGCCACAACGCCTGCCAGTCCCAGGATACATCCCGCCGCTTTCTTCCACGTCATTTTCTCGGACTTAAGCATAAAATGCGCCGCTATGATAGCGACAAATCCCTGGGAAGCATTGATAATGGAGCCTTTTGTCCCCGTTGTATACGCCAGTCCGATATAGAAGCAGACGTACTGCACCGTGGTCTGCAGGATGCCCTGCCTGAAAATGTGCCATACCGATGATCTCTTCATGGTCAGCAGCCTTTTCTCCGCGATACACCCGATCAGAAATGTAAAAACTCCGGACAGAAAGAATCGGTATCCCGCAAACAGGATCTGGCTCCCCGTCCCCTCTATATCCAGCCACGCGTATCCAAGTTTTATACATGGAAAAGCGCTCCCCCACAGCGCACAGCACAGCAGGGAAAGCGCACACACTACAGCCGGATTTTTTATCTTTCCGGCCATTTTACATCTTCTCCGGCTCGTCATAATTCTCGCCGAATGTCTCCACTGTCACTTTCTTCATCACCTGAGCCTCCAGCGGGCGATCGCCGTAGTCTGTCGCTGTCTCCGCGATCTTGTTTACCACGTCCATACCCTCGGTGATCTTTCCGAATGCCGCATACGCACCGTCCAGATGAGGCGCTTTCTCGTGCATGATGAAGAACTGGCTCCCCGCGGAATCCGGATGCATGGCTCTTGCCATGGACAGCACGCCCGGATCATGTTTCAGATCATTTGTGAATCCGTTCTGTGAAAATTCACCCTTGATCGTGTATCCCGGGCCTCCCATTCCGTTTCCGTCCGGGCATCCGCCCTGGATCATGAACCCGCGGATCACTCGGTGGAAAATCAGTCCGTCATAGAACCCTTTATTTACCAGAGAGACAAAGTTCTTAACCGTATTCGGAGCAATCTCCGGATAAAGCTCTGCTTTCATAATGTCGCCGTTTTCCATTTCAAATGTTACAACTGGATTTGCCATACTATAATTCCCCTTTTGTATTCATAGTAACTGTCCTTTTCTGTTCAGGACGCCTTCTCTATTGTATACAAATTTCACCTTCCCGTCAACAAACCTCACAGTTACAGACTACACTCAACAGTTATAGCTATAATGAAAATATATTGCTCTAAGAAAAATCGCAGTCGATGTAGAAAACTTATTTTCTCATATGGATCCTCACCTACTGCAGTAAAAACATTTCACCCTTTATCCTATTAACTTTCCTGCCTGGAATGCCAATAGCATAAGCTCCAATGCCTGGGCATCTGTCTTTCTGAATTTCAAGTAATAATACAGCGTATCCAGATAATTAGTAAAAGACAATTTACGTTCTTGAACCATAGGAACATTTATATTATCTTGAAGCATGAAGTTAGTCAAGCGAACAAGTAAAAATTTTTCATTTACATATAGCCACTTATCGGACTCCATCTGTTTCGTCAACTGCAGTGGTTTCCTCTTCAGAAGCCAAAATGTTTCGTATGCCTTTATCTTAACTTCATTGATATGCTCTATTTTTTGATAGTCTTTTAATCTCTGAATATCAGAAAAGTAATCCATTATGGCATGCGTTAAAAGCATTTCATTAATATACACAAAATCTTGCAGCTCATAGTTCTTAATGAATTCGGACATTTCAAATGCTATCTGCTTAATTCGACTCTCTATTACTTCTTTTCCAACTTTATTTACAAGTTCTTCGTAATTGACATAAGTATTCTCTATATTACGCATTGTCACTTCCCCTTAATTCAAGTATAAGTTCACAATTTCTCGTGATAAGAAAATCACAAAAAAGAAGACTCTCATTCTCCTCCATCTCACCCGTATGGATTCTGGCATTATTTCCAAGCTTATGGTTTCTGACAGCGCCAGTTTTTATCATTTGAATACCGTTTTCCCCTATCCTTTCAATTTCTTCCGAATAAAATTTTT
>DXGZ01000054.1 GCA_019113645.1 Candidatus Mediterraneibacter vanvlietii
AAAGAGCTTTCGGACATACGACAGGATGCTCCCGGCTCAGGATCATATGCCTGTGGGCGGACTTGGGAATCTGATCGCGCTTCCTTTACAGGGACAGGCATTAAAAAAGGGAAACAGCGCATTTATAGATCGGGATTGGAATGTATATCCGAATCAGTGGCAGCAGTTACAGAACGTAAAGAAACTGTCGAAAGAATTTATTGACAAGAAGATAAATGAATGGTCAGAAGATGGAGTCCTAGGCGCGCTTGCAGATCTTGAAAATATAGACGAAGAGGAAAATGGAGAGGTATCAGAGGATAATGTGGAAAATCTGCAAAAAGCAGCGTTGAACGGTCATAGTCATCAGACTGCAAGTCAGAAATCTGGTAAGAAGTCAAAACCCTGGAAGAAGAAAAAACTTCAGTTTTATCCGGAAGATGTTTCCGGACAGGTTCATCTTGTTCTTGCAAATGGAATTTACGTTAGATAATTGTGTATGCGGATCATCACATTTTTATCAAAAGAAAGACGGGTGTTTGTGATTGCCTTGTCATAAAGCGCCGGAAGTGTATTTATAATATCCGAATAAGTGCTTTTTCCCGTGATCGGTTCGTTGGCAAGTATCCGGCCGATCCGGTCCTTCTGACTTATTTCCTCCACCAGCCTGATTTTAAACTCCTGATACCCTGTAAGTCCCAGCTTCTGGCACAGACGGACTACGGTCGCTTTACTCGTATAAGAAGCGTCGGCCAGTTCTCCGGCGGACATGGACGGCACCTGCCGCAGGTGTTCCAGTATATAATCCGCCACAGTCTTTTCGTGACTGGTAAATTGTTTCTCTTCCCGTAATTTTTCCAGCAGCATTCTTGATTCCCTTTCTTATGTATGAGTGCCTGAACTGTTGTCAGTGTCTGTATTTCGATAATCCGCCGGCTGCTCTTCTTTTTTGCCATGATGGCTCATTTTGATATTATTCTCATGCTCCTATTATAATCGAATGAACGTTTCCTCTCAAGGCATAAATTTCCTGCTGCTAATATTAATATCCGGCAGGAAATCTCTTATGAGATCGCCTGCCTTTATTCAAAATTAGAAAGGGCAATTCCGGGAGAGGAATGCCTGCTACAGCTTCCAATGCGCCGTTTCTCTTTGCAGCTCTGCCATGTGCCGGTAAAGGCCGCCTTGTTCCATCAGTTCTTTCGGAGTGCCCTGCTGCGCCACATGACCGTTTTCCAGCACAACTATGTGGTCTGCCCCGGCGACAGTACGCATTCTGTGGGCGATGATCAGCACTGTTTTGCCCTGAAGAAGGCGGGAGAGAGCCTCCTGGACAGCACTTTCGTTTTCCACATCCAGGCTGGCGGTTGCCTCATCCAAAAGAATCACAGGCGCGTCTTTTAGAAGGGCACGGGCGATGGAGATCCTCTGACGTTCTCCGCCGGAGAGAGTGGAGCCGTTTTCTCCTATTATGGTCTGATATCCTTGCGGGAGATTCTGTATAAATTCATCACACCGGGCGGCTTTGGCAGCCGCGATGACTTCCGCGTCCGAAGCTTCCCGGCGGCCCAGGCGGATGTTTTCCATTACCGTATCCCGGAACAGCACCACATCCTGGAAAACCATGGAATAGTACGTTAACAGTGTCTCCGGATCCACCCGGGACACATCCACACCTCCAAGGGTAACTTTTCCGCTGGTCACATCCCAGAAGCGGGCAGCCAGCTTACACGCAGTGGACTTTCCGCCTCCGGACGGACCGATGAGGGCGGTCACTTCGCCCTGTCTGGCGGTAAAGCTTACATCCTCCAGTACACCGTCTCCTTCCCGATAGGCAAAAGATACATGGTCAAATGTGATATCATAGTTTTTGGGTCTGAAGCTTTCTGTGCCCTCCTGTACCGGCTGTTCCAGAATGGAACGCATCCGCTCGATCTGCAGTTTGGCATTAAAGGTGGCGGCGATATTCTGCAGTATTATCCCCAGCGGGTCATAAAGTCTTGCGGCGGCAAAGAGAAATCCAAGAAAATAGAGGAAAGAAAGTTGTCCGGCTGCCAGAAGCGCTCCGCCGGTCAGGATGGTAGTGGCCAGCCCCAGTCGAAGAAAGGCCTGAGCGGAGCAAACAAACACGCCGGTTGCCAGCTCCGAGTGGATGGAACCTTTCTCCATGGCGGCCAGTTTTTCCTCCAGTTTTGCCATGTACGCCTCCTGCCGGCTGCATGCCTTAATATCCCGTATGGTTTCCAGCCCTTCCTGGATGCAGTCGGCCACCGCCCGCTTGTTTAAAATATTCTTTGTACCAAAGGCGTCCTGGATCTTCCGGCTTCCAGCTGTGAGCAGAACCGCCACCGGTATTACCCACAATACAGCCAGCGCCATCCTCCAGCAGCAGAAGAACATGGCAGCGCCGATGATAAGAGTAGAGAAAATGGATGCGAACAACTGCGGCACATAGTGGGAAAACATCTGATCCAGGCTGGAGCAGTCTGCAATCATGGTGGAGGTCAGGTCGCTCAGATCCCGGTTCCCGAAAAAACTTAACGGAAGCCGGCGCAGAGTTTCCGCCAGACTTATCCGCCGGCTTGCGCTTTCTTTATAGGTTGCCAGATAGAGTGAAGCATACTGAAACCAGTGAAGAATGAACAGCAGGATCAGGACAGCTATGCCAAATCCGGTATAAATCCAGAAGCCATCCATAGAACTGCCATTGTTTTCCATGTTGTCGAGAAGATGCTGCACTGTGAACAGGACGGCTCCAACCGGAAACATCAGACTTAAGTTGCATACAAGGCACCAGATGACGGCTTTTACCAGGTCTTTTGCACCTTTTTCACTGAGCGCGAACAAATGCTGTAATTGTTTTGTCATACTGCTTCCTCCTTTCCTACTTTCCACTGGGCGCTGCGCTGATAATCTTTCCACATGGAAGTATAAACTCCATGCAGCGCAAGCAGGCTTTCGTGGCTGCCCTGTTCGACAATCTTACCGCCGCTCAGAACGATGATAGAATCTGCATTCTGCACGGTAGACAGTCTGTGGGCGATCATCAACACGGTTTTGTTTCTGGTCAGTACTTCAAAGGCTTTCTGAATCTGATGTTCGTTTTCCGGGTCGGCAAAAGCAGTGGCCTCGTCCAGCACCACAATGGGAGCATCTTTCAGGATGGCCCGCGCCAGAGCGATCCGTTGCTGCTCACCGCCGGAGAGATGGATACCTTTCGTTCCAACTACAGTGTCCAGACCCTGAGGCAGTTTTTCCAGAATGTCATCGCATCGGGCCGCGTGGGCGGCGGACAGGACCTCATCTCTGGAAGCCTCCGGTCTGGCGGCACGGATATTTTCCAGGAGACTTTCCTTAAACAGCCGGGTATCCTGAAAGACAAAAGCCACCTGCTTCATCAGATCTTCTGTGTTGATCTCCCGGACATTGACTCCGCCAATCGAAACCGTACCGCTGTCCGCATCCCAGAAGCGGGGGATCAGGCTGGCGGCTGTCGTCTTGCCTCCGCCGGACGGACCTACCAGCGCTGTCACCTGACCGGGGCGAACTGAAAATGATACATCATTCAGAGCCGGTCGATCTGCGCCTGGATAAGTAAACGTCACATGGTCAAAGGATATATTGGCATTCGACGGACGCTTCTGAACTTTTGATTCTTCCATCGGTTTCTGACCGAGGATTTCATCCAGACGGCCGATGGCTTCGTCCGCCTCCATAACGGCCTCGCTCATGTACATGATCCGGTTGATCATCTGACCGCATGCGGGAGCAAACAGGGCATAGAAGATAAAGTTGACGAGAACTGTGCGTATCTCCCCGCCGGAGGCCAGCAGCAATGCCGCCGGGATCAGCAGGGCGAACGCTCCGTTGATAAAAGTCAGAAAACAGGTCTGTCCGATCCGGCAGCTCATGGCATACTGGCTGGCCAGATCGCTGTAATCTCTGATGGCAGCGTAAAAAGCCTTGAAGGAGTAGACGGTCTGCTGGAACATCTTTACCACAGGAATACCGCGGACATATTCCACCGCCTCACCGCTCATGCGTTCAATTTCCTTCTGATACCGATGGAAAAATCCGGCATTCTTTCCTCCCATCATCATGCACATGGAAAGAAGGGCGAGAACCATGGTGAGCAGGCACAAAAGCCCCATTTTCCAGTCAAAGAGAAACAGCATCACAATACCTGCAATCGGCGTGACTACGGTTCCGGCCAGGTCGGGGAGCTTATGAGCCAGCAGATCTTCCGTGAGTCCGGCATTGTCATCAATCAGTTTCCTGAGACGGCCTGACTGATTTCCCGTAAAGAATCCAAGGGGCAGTTTCAGAACATGGGCCATGGCAGTATGCCGGATGTTTCGCGCGGTACGGAAAGCAGCGATATGAGTAGACATAAGCGCCGCAAAATAAAGAGCGATACTGCCGATGGCAGTCCATACCGCCGTCCAGCCCCAGCGGGACAGTCCAGAGATCCCTTCAAGACCGGGCCAGTATTCCAGCACATTTCCTGCTGCCAGCCAGACGCACAGGTAAGGGATCAGCCCCAGTACCGCAGACAGGGCGGAGAGAATACAGCCCAGCAGGGTGAGAGTTTTGTGCCCGCCCGCATAACTTAAGATACGAGACAGGCTGCTTTGCTTTTTCTGCATCAAAAGAATACCTCCTTTTGCTTAAATTATTTATCATGAAGTTAGGCAAAACTAACCATCATGCAAAAAAGATGGGGGCTATTGCCCCATCAATTTCAGCCACCCGGCTGTGTAAAAATCCCGCAGCTGATCCACATAGCGCAGGGCTCTGTCCGTTGGCATATCGTGCACCACGATTTCAAATATTCCATTAAACATGCCGCTGGCAATAATATGACACATCTGTTCATCCAGCTCCGGAATTTCCTGCCCAAGGCGGCGCAGGACTTCCATGTATTTTATCGTGTATTCTACTTCCACCTCAACCATGTTGTGAACAAAATGCTCGTAGCTGGTGCCTTCCGACCGGCAAAGAAGCAGTTTCACCGGCTCACGGTGCCGGCAGATGTATTCCACCATCCAGTGGACACAGTTCGAGGACTCTACGCCCATATGGTCTGGCTGCTGTTCTTCGGGCAGCTCGGCAAAGGAGGTCTGGGCTTCCATAAACCTGCCCATAAGTGCGGCGGCATGAGGTTCTACGATCGCGTTAAACAGAGCTTCTTTACTGGAGAAATATCCATAGAATGCCCCGGTAGTGACCCCGGCCTTTTTTACGATCTGCCGCAGGGACGCGCCGAGAAAACCCTTTTCAGAAAATTCTTCCATGGCAGCCTGTAAAATATTTTCCAGTGTGACAGATGATTTTTCCTCCATGACAGCCTCCATATAACAGTGTAATATAACAATGTTATTATATTGCGTGGAAAGAGATTTGTCAACAGAAGACTGTTTTAGAAAGAATTGTTTAAAAGTTGTTTAACAAATCATACCAGAATATTTAGCCTGCCATGTTATTCTCTGATATAAGGAGCAGCAAAATGTTACGGATCATAGATGAAGGTGTGGAAATGTTAATACGGAAAAAAATATAATTTCCAATCTTTTAATGATTCTTGTGCCGCGGAAAGGATCTTTGACAGCGTCTGGGGTATGGAAGCTGTTGGCGACATGTCCACTGTCACGGTGCATGTAAACAAACTCAGAGACAAGATTGAAGATGATCCGTCAGATCCGCAGTATATTCAGACTGTGTGGGGAGTGGGATACCGGTTTAAACTGTAAAGAGAAGAACCGGGAATGACAGGGAGCTGAAAGGAAGTTTTCCGGTGAATAAGAAGCTGTCAGGCGGCATTTCATGCCGCCTGATTTATCATATTTCCGGCTGAAAGTATTCTGCCGGATCGGAAGTCTGTCGGAATTCAGATACTTATTTTATCGTACTGCAGCAGTCAAAATCCGAGTCAATATAATGGGCAATGACCCAGGCCTTCAGATCTCTTGTTCCGCAGAGGGAAGAATCTGTGCCGCATGATACGGATACGGCAGTATCCCCGGGGAGGATGAACCGGATGCATTTGACCAGTACATCCCGGCAGGAAGGATAGCTGTGCGCGGGAATGGTGAGCGTCTTTAATCCGCGGTGGTATTCCGTGCCGTGGCAGTCCGTTTCGTCCAGAATGACAGCGAGTGCCACCCGCTTATTCGGGCAGACATTTTTGATCGTTACATTGAGTTCCACGATCCTGCCCTGTGAATCCAGATATACGTCGCCGAGGTCAATGACAGCGAAATCCTGACATCCCGCAATCGCGAAGTTGACAGGTACCGGACAGGGTTCAGGAGTAATGACTGTGCCACAGTCCACTTTGACAGAAGGGGAAGGGAATGTGACGTCGTTTCCTTCTGAATCAGAATAGAGGATCGACTGGTTCACCTGTTTTGTCCCGGAATCCGTACCGGTGTGTTTTATATAGAATTCAAGGGAAGCACCCTCGTTTCCGGTTACTCCAAGTTCCGGGATCATCCACTGCAGAGTAGTCGGATTTATGCTCATGGCCGTTCCCCGGGCAGGAGGAATGATGCTTGTGATGATAAAATCAGGGTTGATCATCTCATCAATTACGATATTTGTAGCCCCGGGTTTTGATATATTTGCGGCAAGATCCGCAAAGAGTTCCTCGAGTTCCGAATCATCCGGCGTGACTGCTACGTGGGAATCATCCGGATCAGTAGCCCACTCGTTCAGCACACTGACGTCAATTCCATCGGCACCGGTCAGGCCAATGCAGTATATGACGATTCCCGATGCCCGGGCAGCAGCGGCGACAGGAGCGGGAGGTGCCCCGGCTGTTGTCTTCCCGTCAGTAAACATAACGATGACCTTTGCGTTTGATGACGCGGGATCAAACAGCTGTACGGCTTTTGCGAATGCGTCCGCATGATTGGTTAATCCACCTGCTGTAAGGCTGTCTGCCGCTGATTTCAGATCGGCTGTTGAAGTGATCAGAGGCGCGTTAATCGATGCGGTATCGGCGAAGCTGACAATGCCGATGCGGCTGCCGAAACCGATCGTTCCATCCTGGCTTCCATCCGTTGATTCATCGATAATATCAATGAACGTATTCGCTCCGGCTTTCATATTTGCGAGAGGGCTGCCTGCCATACTCCCGGAACGATCCAGGACGAGGACAATATCGGTTGGATTGGAAGCGATATCCGGAGCTGCCGCAAGCGCAAGCGTTATCTTAAGCACACCGTCACAGTTTATCCGATCAGTATCGATCTGTTTGTTCGAATTAGTAATACCCACTGTGTTACCTCCATATATTATTAGTTTGGGAAGATGCATCTTCTTATATCAGGATATGCTTTAAGAAGGAAAAGAGTACAAATGTATGAATACCAGGAAGATGTTCGGAACCTGCATTTCTAAAAATAACAGGTTCCTGTCAATGAAGGTGTGTGTGCTGACAGATTCATGGAGAATCCGTAGGATCTCTATGCGTTTTTAGCCTTATATTCCTCTCCCCAGCTTTGCATGGCGTCAAGGATCGGTTTCAGACTCTGTCCCAGTTCTGTCAGAGAATATTCGACATGGGGTGGAACTTCGGGAAATACTTTGCGGTTCACAAGCCCGTTTTTTTCCATATCGCGAAGCTGAGCGGTAAGGACCTTTTGAGAAACACTGCCAATGGATCTTTTCAGTTCTCCGAACCGTTTCGCGCCGGGCATCAAATCGCGCAGGATCAGAACCTTCCATTTGTCTCCGATCAGTGTTAATGTTGTTTCTACGGGACAGGCGGGAAGTTCTTTTTCTACAGTCTGTGCTGCCATAATATCGCCTCCAACTCTTTTGAATACTCAATAGTTTCCTTTTGGTACTAACAGACTTTCAGGGAACCTGCTTTCCTGAAAGGATTTACAGACTCAGTATACTGTTCCTGATATGGAAAGTCAAGAAATCTTACACGGTTCCGGGCGGACAGGAACTGCATTTGTGCCTGTGCCACAGTTACTGCGGAGTAACTATGCCACAATATTGTGCGTACTTTACACAGGCCGGCTGCGGAGATAAGATCAGTGTCAGAGGTGATGTTCAATGCTATTCAGAAAGAAAGACGCTGCGCTCAGTCGGAATTATTCCGAACAGATTGAAAAACTGAAACAGGAAATAAAGATTGCAGATGCCATAGTTATCGGAGCCGGAGCCGGACTGTCTGCTTCTGCAGGATTGGTTTATACCGGGGAGCGGCTTGAAAAATATTTTGGTGATTTTGTTTCCAGGTATCATTTCAGAGACATGTATTCGGGCGGATTTTATCCGTACAACACACTGGAAGAACATTGGGCATACTGGAGCCGGTATATTTATATCAACCGGTATATGGATGCGCCGAAGCCGGTTTACAGAGAGCTTTATGATCTGGTAAGGGATAAAGACTATTTTGTCCTGACAACCAATGTGGATCACTGTTTTCAAAAAGCGGGATTTGATAAACAGCGTCTGTTCTATCCGCAAGGAGATTACGGTTTGTTTCAGTGCAGTGTGCCATGCCATATGGAAACTTATGACAATGCAGCGGTTATCCGTAAAATGATTGAGGCGCAGAGCTATGTGATCGCTGAAAACGGTGAAATAGATTTACCGGAAGGGACTGTACCTGAAATGGAGATCCCTTCTGAACTGGTTCCCCGCTGTCCGAAGTGCGGCAAACCTATGAGTATGAATCTTCGGGCTGATGATACTTTTGTGGAAGATGAAGGCTGGCATCAGGCAGCACAGCGATATTCTGATTTTCTCCGCAGACATCAAAACAGGAGAGTGCTGTTTTTAGAAGCAGCCGTTGGATTCAACACGCCGGCGATAGTCAAATACAGTTTCTGGAAGATGGCATACGAGTGGAAAGATGCATTATATGTCTGTTTGAATTATGGGGAGGCTTTTGCTCCTGATGAATTAAAAAACAAGTCAATCTGTATCAATGGAGATATTGGAACGATTGTTAATCAGCTTCGGACAAAAACTGCAGAAAAATGATGGATTAATATTTCAGAAACAAAACGGAAATGTTTTGGAAAAATCAGAGGGATATTCTTTATATCGTCAACGGCGGACGGAGAAAGGAGGCGGTAATGGAATGGCAAAATCAAAACTTGTGAAAGTAAATGACAAAATAGCAGACAAAGTAGTCGGCGGCTATAAGAAAATTGAGGAAACCGTGGTCAGTGGTTACAAGAAAATCGAGAATGGCGCTGTGAATGGTTTTACAAAGATATCAGATTCTTTTGTAGATGAATTCCTGACAAAGGATGGAGAGACTGTTGAGGAAGCGAAGGCAAGACTGGCAGCGGAAAAACAGGAGAGAGAAGAAGCAAGAGCAGAGAGGAAGGAGAAATAATAATGAAAAAGAGTACTTTTGTGGCAATGATTTTAGGAACAATCGGCGGGATTCTGTTTGCACTGGGAATGTGCATGGCGCTGATTCCGGAGTGGGACGCATTTAACCAGGGTGTTGTGATGGGAGTAATCGGCGCGGTTGTACTGCTGATTATGGTTCTGGTATGGAGAAAGATGGAGAATAAAAATCCGATCAAGGTATCGGCAAAGACAATCGGCATTGTTCTGTGGGGAATTATCGGCGCTCTTGCCTTTGGAGTGGGTATGTGCCTGACAATGGTGTGGAGCCATATGCTGATTGGAATTGTGGTCGGAATTGCTGGAATCGTCCTGCTCCTGTGCCTGATCCCGATGACGAAAGGGCTGAAATAGTTTCTGATATAAAACTAATAGACAAACAGAAATACGCGGCGTCCATTCCTTCTGGAGAGGGGAATGCGCCGCTTTTTTGTGACAAGTATGCGCAGCCTCTTTTGCAATAAAAGTGGCGCATGCGGAATACTTGTACTATAATATGGAGGACAGACATCTTTGAGGAAAGGAATACTGAGTGATATGCGTACAATGGAATTTACGACAGAGAAGCTGGATGCGTTTGAAATCGGACAGGAGTTAAGCGTCTCCGAGTATCAGCTTCCGACAAGTTATTACTATATGATTGAGCATGCGCTTGGCATGAGCGGGAATTTCAAAAATGCAGAGCGTCTTCACACATTTACAGGACGTGTGGTTGATAAGAAAAAGACAGAAATGTTCAATATTGTCGTCCTGGAGTTTGAAGACTGAGTATGTCACGTGCATTATGCATAAAAGTTATACAAGTCTGCAAAATCTGCATTTTACATCAGGAGAAAAAGGTTTTACAATAAAGCGGAAATGGAGGTTACAATCATGAGAAAAAATTTTGGAGCTAAAGAGAGCGTAAAATTTTCTGTGTCTATGGGAAAAATTCTTCTTTGATAAGAAACAGATATGTATAAATGTCTTGTCGGAACTTCTGCTTTTTTGCTGTCGAATTACTTATCTGTTTATAGTATTCCCTATA
>DXGZ01000055.1 GCA_019113645.1 Candidatus Mediterraneibacter vanvlietii
ATTGATGCTGTTTCTTCATTTCAGAAACAGCATATTCTCTTCCTTTAATTCCAGGTAATCCGGCATTCCTTTTTCTTCCAGAATCCCGATATTTTCTCTCTGCACGAACCAGCAGACCGCGTCTTTCTGCCCGTCCCTTCCTCTGAGATAATAATTCCGCTCAAATGGCAGTTCCGCCTGATCCGCTATGTCAGCTTTCATCCTGTTTTCCATCTCGTCCCGGGTCCCCCACACAGGGATAAAATCATGAGCCCTGTAGCCGATCCACTCGGCGTCTTCCGGAATGATCTTCGACACGCGAAGGCTCACTCCCCAGTCCAGTGCCTCCCCATGATGGTCGTCCGTCCGTTTCAGACGGGAGAAGTTCTTGCACCCGGTCAGTCTCGCCACTTCCCTGGTAACCGGATTTTCAAATATTTCCTTCGTCTTCCCGAACACGGCGATCCTGCCTTTGTCGATCACTGCCAGATCCTCGCAGAATCGGTAGACTTCATCCCGGTTATGGGATACGAGAATCACGGTTCCCGGGTAATCCTCCAGCATCTCCGACAGCTCTCTCTGCAGACGGTCTTTCAGGTACATATCCAAAGCGGAAAATGGCTCGTCCAGAAGGATCACATCCGGCTCATAGGCCATGATTCTTGCCAGCGCAACCCGCTGCTGCTGTCCTCCCGAGAGCTGCCCGGGAAGGTGTTTTTCCAGCCCCTGAAGACGGAATTTCCGGATCATCTCCTGCACCCGTTTCTCATTCTCTGCTTTATTGCCTTTGAGCCCCGCAGCAATATTCTGTGCTACTGTCATTGTCGGAAACAGCGCGTAATTCTGAAACAGATAGCCGACATTTCTCTTCTGCGGCTTCAGATTCACCTTTTTCTCTTTATCAAAGAACACTCTCCCGCTGATCTCTATTCGTCCCGAATCAGGAAGTTCTATCCCCGCAATACTCTTGAGTGTCATGCTTTTGCCGCAGCCGGATGCGCCCAGGATTCCGATGCGCCGCGCCTGGCTGCTGAATCTGATATCCAGTTTAAAGTCCCCGAGCTGACGAGTGATCTCTACATTGACCGCCATCTGTTACCACCTCCTGATATGTTTCATCCTGCGTCCGGATATGACATTCATCAGGATAATAATCACCAGGGCAATCAGAATGACAATCGCCACCCAGATCCCTGCAGTGAGATAATCTCCGTCCTGGATTACCATGGCGATTTTCTGAGAGATCGTCCCTGTCTTTCCCGGAATATTGCCTGCCAGCATGGAAGTCGCCCCATACTCTCCCAGCGCTCTGGCAAATGTAAGGATCGTCCCTGACGCAATTCCCGGACCTGCTGTCGGAACTACGATCTTCCAGAAGATCTTCACATCTGACATTCCCAGTGTCCTTCCTGCATAGACAAGATTCACATCGATCTGCTCCATGGCAGCTCTGGCGTTCCGGTACATAAGAGGAAACGCAATCACAGTTGCCGCAATGACGCATCCCAGCCACGTCTGAACCACCTTGAACCCGAACTCGTCAAAAAGGAATTCCCCAAGAGGCCTCCTCCTGCTGAACAGCAGAAGAAGGAAGAATCCCGCCACAGTCGGGGGCAGAACCATCGGAAGCGTCAGGATTCCATCGATTACCGCCTTTTTCCCCGGAGAGACTTTCACCACTTTCCTCGCGGCAAAAATCCCCAGAAAGAATGAGATAAATGTGGCCACAACCCCTGTCTTCAACGATATATACAGAGGGCTCCAGTCCAGCTCTTTTAATATCTGCATCACTTCATCCATGTCTTATTCTACATTCGTGTCAAAATAGTAGGAATCAAATACTGCCTTCGCTTCATCAGACAGTACAAACTTCAGGAAATCATCTGCCGCCGCATTCTGAGCATCGTCCGCTTCCTCGTTTACCACACGCGCGATCGGATAGATCACATCGCCTGTCAGGTCATAGCTTACTGTCTGAAGGATCTCCAGATCATCCTCATATCCGTAAGTATCAGAATAATATGTTGTTCCAACTTCACAGGAGCCTTCTGCCACAGCTGTCAGCACCTTGCTTACATTATCCTGTTCACTGATCTCCACGCCGCCAAGCGCCTCAGATACTTCCTCTGTCGTGATGGACGCCGGATCATCTGTCTCCGGAAGAATACCAAGGTTCACCAGAGCCTGTCTCGTATATCTTCCTACCGGCACGCTTCCTCCTGCCAGTGCGATGCTCTCCGCATCTCCGAGATTTTCAAGACCTGTCACGCTCGTACCGCTGTCTTTCAGTGTGACAACCACAACCTGATTATTCACAACATTCGCTCTTGTTCCTTCCACCATGAGTCCGTCTGCTTCCAGATCATCCATCTGTTTCTGCGCTGCTGAGAAGAAGATATCACATTCATACCCTTCCTGAATCTGTGTCAGCAGAGTTCCGGAACTGTCCGCATTATATGTAATCTTTACATTCGGATGATCCTCGTTATACAGCTCTGCGATCTCTGTCATTACCGTATTCAAGCTGGCTGCGATAAACACCTGAATCTCTGTCTCTTCCTCTGCCGCGTCTGAAGATCCGGAATCCTCTGATGCACTTGCCGCCGTATCATCTGAGGATTCAGATGAGCTGCCGCCTCCCGAGCATCCTGCCATGGAAAAAACCATAACTGCTGCCAGCAGTACTGATAAAACTCTTTTCTTCATACTTTCTCATCCTCCTTTTTATGCATACTGAAAATAATCCGCCGGAGCTGTTATTCCCTTCTCAGCACATTCCGGTATCCTGCGCCGATTTTTCCAGCCCTGTATTTTTCCAGCCTTATACTAAAGTATAACCGATTGTTTTTCAAAAAACAATCGGTTATGTGGAATTTGTTTTCACTTTAGCATCAGTTCAGCCACAGCACGTGCTGAGCTGTCCCTCATCTTCAGGAGGATTTCTCTGTTTCTTTCTTTTTCGAGTAATATGTATTTTCCATCGGAAGTTTTGTCCGAAGCACATGATCCATCGCATAGTATGCCCCCTGTGCCGCCGGCGCAGTCGGGATCGTGGCAATCTCCCCGATTCCCTTTGCCCCGTATGCAAACGGGAGCAGTTCCTCTTTCTCCACGTAAATTGCGTGTATATCCGGGATCTGGGTCGAACGCATCAGCCCGAGCGTTCCGTATTTTGCCTGCGGCACGGAATCTTTCAGCGGGAAATCTTCTGTCAGCGCATATCCCAGTCCCATCAGCACACCGCCTTCGATCTGACCCTGAATCGCAATGGGGTTGACCACTTTACCTGAATCGTGGGCTGCATACACTTCCTTCACCCTGCCGTCATCATCCAGTATGACAACATGTGTGGCAAATCCATAGGCCACATGACTCTTCGGATTCGGGACGTCTGCCCCCAGCTTATCCGTGGGGTCAAAGAACTCTGCGAAGTACTCTTTTCCTTCCAGCTTCGTCAGATCTCCGCCCGCTTCTTTCAGATCCCTGTCCAGATCCGCAGCCGCCATTCTCACCGCCTCTCCGGTGATCAGCGTCTGACGGGAGCCCGAGGTCGTACCTGAATCCGGCGCGATTTCCGAGTTCGCACCCATATTAATGATCTGATTTCTGCCAAGACCTGTTGTCTCAGCTACCATCTGAATAAATACTGTCGCGCATCCCTGCCCAATATCCGATGCCGCGCTGTACAGTTCAACCTTCCCGTTGTGAACGATAAGTTTTGCGCGTCCCTTATCCGGAAGGCCCACGCCTACTCCGGCGTTTTTCATGGCACAGGCAATCCCCGCTCTTCCGGGATTGCTCTCATAGGCGTCTTTTACTGCAAGCAGTGTCTCTTTCAGCGCGGTCGAGCAGTCGGCGATCTGTCCGTTCGGAAGCACCTTGCCCGGCTCAATCGCATTCCGGTAGCGGATCTCCCACGGCGAGATTCCCACTTTCTCCGCCAGAAGGTTGATATTGGATTCCAGGGCGAACTCGCTCTGGCATACGCCGAATCCGCGGAAAGCTCCTGCCGGCGGATTGTTCGTATAGTATCCGAATCCTCTGATATCCGTATTCTGGTAACAGTATGGCCCCACAGAGTGAGTACACGCTCTCTCAAGCACCGGCCCGCACAGGGACGCGTAAGCCCCCGTATCAAAATAGATCTCGCAGTCCAGCCCGGTAAAGATCCCGTTCTCGTCGCATCCCAGCGTGAATGTTCCTTCCATGGCATGGCGTTTCGGGTGGAAATTAATGGACTCCTGCCTGGAGAACACAACCTTAACCGGCCGCTGTACTTTCAGTGCTGCCAGTGCTGCGATATGCTGCGCGGAGACGTCCTCCTTGCCGCCGAAACCGCCTCCGACCAGTTTGTTCTCCACCACGATTCTCTCCGGTTCCCATCCCAGCATAATGGAAATCTCATGACGCGTGTCATAGACTCCCTGGTCAGTGGAGAGTACTTTTATTCCATCCTTGTAGGGGAACGCCACCGCACACTCCGGTTCCAGGAAGGCGTGTTCGGTAAACGGCGTTGTATATTTCTGCGTCACCACATACTTGGAGTTCGCAATCGCTTTCTTCGCATCCCCTCTTGTCACATGCCTGCTCTGGCAGAGATTTCCTTTGGAATGAACCTTCGGCGCGTTCTCTGCCATCGCTTCAGCGATCGATGTGACTGGCTTCAGCTCCTCATAACTGATCTTAACCAGTTTCTTGGCCTTCTCCAGAATCTCCCGCGTCTCAGCCACTACAAGACAGATCGCGTCTCCCACACACCGGGTAACGCTGCCTTTGGCGATCATCACATCCCAGTCCTGCTGCAGATGGCCGACCTTGTTATTCGGAACATCTTCCGCGGTCAGAACCGCCAGCACCCCCGGAAGTTCCAGAGCTTTTGACATATCAATGTCAAGCACTTTCGCGCGGGGATATTTTGATCTCACAGCTGATGCGTAGACCATTCCTTCCATCTCTACATCGTCCGGATACTCACCGTATCCCAGTACTTTTTCCCGCACATCAACGCGGAAAGCTCTCTTGCCGACTCCGTAAACATCGCCCTCTTCCAGAGATTCCTCGATCTTCTCATCGCCCCTGAGGATCGCTGCCGCCAGCTGGATTCCTTCGATAATCTTCTTATAGCCGGTACAGCGGCAGATATTTCCCCTCAGAGCGGTTCTGATCTGCTCCTCTGTCGGATCAGGCACCCTGTCAATGAGAGCTTTGCCTGCCATCACCATTCCCGGGATACAGAATCCGCACTGAACCGAGCCTTTCGCTCCAAACGCATAGACAAAGGCTTCTTTTTCCGCCTCGCTCAGCCCTTCTGTTGTAATAATATTGTGCCCCACTGCCAGTCTGGTTGTAAGGACACATGATTTCACCGCTTTTCCGTCCACGATAATCGTACACGTTCCGCAGGCTCCTTCACTGCAGCCGTCCTTGACAGAATGCAGATGAAGATCATCTCTCAGATATCTCAGAAGAGGTTTGTCCTGATCCGTACATCTCTCAATTCCGTTTACCGTAAAGCAATATTTCTTACCCATCATCTCACCTGCTCTTCCCGGACCGTAAAAATCCCGTTATAATCTCTGACAACACCTCTCGGACATTTTACTGCGCACATTCCGCAGGCAATGCATTTTTCCTCATCTATTACCGCGTGATTATTTTCAATCCGGATCGCGTCAGCCGGACAGTTCTTCACACAGATTCCACAGGCAATGCATCCTGCCTGACAGACCTTTCTCGTCTGCGGCCCCGGATCCTCACTGACACACGCCGGGTAGATCGGATATTCGGGAGTTGTGATCCGGATCAGGTTTCTCGGACAGGCTTTCACACACAGTCCGCAGCCCACACACTTTTCCCAGTCCACCTCAGCGGTTCCCCGGTCATTGATATGGATCGCGTTCAGGCGGCATGCCTCCACGCAGCTTCCGCCGCCCAGGCATCCCCAGGCGCATCCCTGTACGTCATTCTGATATTTTTCCTGAAGCCCGGCACAGCCTCCATCAATATGTGCTTCCGCTTTGTTCACGCCGCTTCCGCATCCCCCGAAGCACTGTACGACAGCAACCTTCTTTTTTCGCACCTGTGCCATCCCTTTCATCTCCTCTCTTATATTAATGGATATATCTTTATCCCCCGCCTGCGGCGGCTGGAATTATCCTTCTTCTGACAGATCTTCTCTCCTGTCGATATCCTTGAGTTCTTCCGGTTCTGCCTGAACCACGATCAGCTTTTCTCTGTACTTTCCAATGATCTGCCTTCCGCCCTCATCGCCTGAGAGCTGCATCAGATCCGGGAAATAATTCTTATCCCACAGCACCGGATTCCCGGTTTTCACGCCATTTCCCGCGCAGACGATCCTCCCCGGATGCCGCGCGCCTGTATTGAAAATCTTCTGGATTGTTGTAACCGTAAGCCCCGGCTGATCACATACGGAGAAGAGCACTCCATTCAATTCCGGATTGCGGTCAAGCACACCATTCAGTCCAATCTTCAGCGAATGTGAGATTCCCATCTCCGGCTCCCGGTTCCACAGTACGCCGATTCCCTGCGTCCGGGCATCTTCTGCTATCTTCTCATCTCCGGTCACAATGTACGCCGGGAATCCGCCGAATGCAGATGCCTTGTCCAGCATGTGCGCATACAGCGGTCTGTTTTTCACAAACGCGTTCAGTTTATTTCCTCCGAATCTTGTTCCCGCTCCTGCCGCCAGAATCACGATGGCATATCGGCCATACATCCGTTCAAATGAGGCCACCGCCTCAAGCACTCCGCCTCCGATGGCTCTTGCTTTATCCGAGACAGTATAACAGTGGGATACCTCCGCTCTCGCGTCGATATCCCCGATTTTCAGATTTTTCCAGACACTGGCTCCTTCCTGCAGCATTCCACGCACAACTCCGGACATCTGCGCATAAACAGGGACTCCACCGGTCAGTGCAACAACCTGCCCTTTCTCAACATAATCTCCGATTTCTGCTTTTGGCTCAATCCTTCCGTCAGCGCTCGCCCGGATCAGCCGCTCGATCGTATATCCTGCGACATTGCCGGGTACACCGGTATTCGGGATCGCGCTTCCGCGCCAGATAATATTGCCGAGTGTGTGTCCCCGCTTTGTCTCCACCACGCAGTTGCAGTCTTCCCCTGCCGTGAATCCGGGACCCACTCCTATAACAAAAGGGGCATCCGTAATTTCGGTGCCCAGATTCTTTTTGGCGAGAATGGCATCTACAATCACATCCGGATGGTACCACTTCCTGCATACTGCTTCCGGATCAACCATCACGGCAATATCGCCTTCCGAGAGTACCTTCTCCGCAGACGCCTGATCTTCTGCCAGAATGCCTTTCATGTCTTCGACCTGCGCACTTCCGGCGTACACGGCTCTTGACAGAGCAACTGTGCGCCGCACGGTAAGCGGAGTTTCTATTTCTGTCATAAGTATTGTGTGCCCCGCCCCATAGAGCCTTGATGCTATCCCTGTCGCCAGATCCCCTGCTCCTCTGATTAATATTTTCATTGTTAAACGCCTCCGGTTTCAGCGCTCTCCCGCCCTGTAACAACCGTTCCGCAGACGCCTGTCTTATCCAGAAGCCGGCATATACTCAGCGCCTTTTCCCTGAGAGCTCTGTTATCTGTTTTATTCAAAACGACCTGATATACAGAATGATCAGGGCAGCCTTTTCTTCCCGCCTGATCCGATGCTGCAAGCACCGCGATATCTTCTTCTGTCACAGGTTCCGCCATTTTCTTATTTAAAATTTTTATCGCCAGTTCCGGCCGAAAACAGATCTCCCCGATCTGTCTGCCAATACAATCCATCCCGTATACGGAAACAACATGGGTTGTCTCCCCGGGGATGACCGGTTCATGGGAAGCCGGAACTTTTACCGGTCTGCGTCTGGCGCCGTCTGCCTCAATCAGCACCGGCACGTTCCAGCCCAGAATCTGTTCCAGCATTTCTTCCGGAAGTCCTTTCAGTCTTCCATTGTGATAGGACATTCCAGCCCATACCTGACCGTATTTTTCCATGCATTTTCTGATTTCATCCAGCGATGGTTCCTCCAGAAACCATGGACTGCTTTCTTTAAATATATGCGTTGTTGTTGTCACAACGACTTTCTCCCCCGCTCTCACATATTCATCAGCCAGCCTGTGAAGGGTTGTTGTCTTCCCGCCTCCGCCGACTGCTGACAGGACCGGGCTTTTGTATCCTTCCAGACCAAAAGCCCGTATCAGCGAGGGAATTTCTTTCAGCGTATCTTCCCTGTATTTTTCAATCATAGTTACTCTGCGCCGTGATGGACATATACTCCTGTATTTTCCTCAATGATCTTTCCGTTCTCCGCAACCAGGCGGCCTCTCAGGTAAACCTGTTCCGCTCTTCCGCGGATCTTCGTTCCTTCCATAGGGCAGTAATCACAGGCTGACTGCTGATTCTCCGCTGTCATCGTCCACTCTGTCTCCGGATTCCATACAACGATATCTGCATCACTTCCCGGTATCAAAGCGCCTTTCCACGGATAAAGATGATACAGCTTCGCCGGATTTTCCGACAGATACTGACACATCTGCTCTGCTGTGATCCTCTTCTCATTAACTCCGAACTGCCAGATCAGCGCCGGGCGCTCTTCCGCCCCCGGCATGCCGCACGGCGTCTTTGAGAAATCTTCTGCCCCCGCCATCTTCTGCTCCTTTGTGAAACTGCAGTGATCCGTGGCAATGGTCTGAATTCTGCCTTCCTTCAAAGCCTGCCATAGCACCTCCTGATTCTTTTTTCTTCTCAGCGGAGGCGCAATCATATAATGCCTTGCCTCCTCAGCCGGAAGGGAATACCTTTCCTCATCCATCAGAAGGTACTGGGGACACGTTTCAATATATACCGTCTGCCCGGCTTCCCGTGCCCTCAGGATTTCACGATACCCTGCCGCTGTGCTCAGGTGCACAACAATCACCGGCGTATCCACACATTTCGCGATCTTCAGCAGTCGGCTGACTGCTTCCGCCTCCGCTTCCTTCGGTCTTGTCCACGGATAATCGGAGACGTCAGTCCTGCCGCCTTTCTTTTTCTCAACTTCCTTCAGCCTTGCCTGAATGATCCCATTATTCTCACAGTGAACTCCCGCGATTCCTCCCAGTTCTTTTAACCGGGAAAGGATCTCATACATGGTCTCATCATCGACCATCGTATCATACGTCATATACAGTTTAAAGGACATCGTCTCCTTTGCCACGATTTCTTCCAGTTCACGGCTGATCTCCTCGTTCCAGTCCGTGATCGCAAGGTGAAACGCATAATCACAGGACGACATGCCGTCCGCTTTCTCATGCCAGTTGTCGAGTGCCTGTCTTAAGCTCTCTCCCTTATACTGAGTCGCATAGTCCACGATGCATGTTGTTCCCCCGGCAAGCTCCGCCTTGGTCCCGGTATCAAACTTATCGGCTGTGACCGTATTGCTCACCTCCAGCGCCATATGCGTATGCGCATCGATAAAACCGGGGAAAAGCAGCTTTCCTGTCACATCTACAATCTCCGCATCCCGGAAGGAGAGATTCTCTCCTGCTGCCAGAATCTTCTCCCCTTTTACGAGGATATCCAGCTTCTTCATTCCCTCACCGCTGACTATTATTCCGCCTTTGAATAACCGTTTCATATCTGACCCCTTCTTTCCTGTACTTTTTCTCCTGCTGTCACTGCCTCTTCCGCTGTATTAATCTCTGAGAAGATAGGAGTAGTCTCTGCACACTGCTTCCATCAGGTTCTGAAGACCGTCCGGTATCCTCGTCTCCTCGCCTTTTGTCCATACACAGGTCTCTCCGAGGAACCGTACTTTGCATCTGATCTGCTCTCTGTCAAGAACTGCAAATCCCTGATTCCGGCTCTCTTCCATATCCTTCTCATCAGCAAACAGCGTGAATTTGTCCAGATACGGAGCACTGTCATAAGGACAGAAACTCTTGCAGTTTCCGCACTCATTGCACATGTAATCCACATGGATAATCTGATGCTTCTCCATGCCCGGCACACGGATCGAAATATTGGCTCTGTTCGGACAGGCTTCCACACAGTTCTCACAGATTCCGGAGCATCCCAGGCATCTGCCTGCTTCTTCAGATCCTTCCGCCTCATCTGCAAGGCTGCCCTTTCTGCTGTAAATGCTGTCTTCATCCGTAACCGGCTCGTGATCTTTTACAATCTTATCTCCGACAATTGCCTGCGCTGCTTTCAGTCCGTCACGAATTCCTTCCACGATCGTTGCCGGACCGCCAAGTCCATCGCCCGCCACATAAATGCCCGGGAGATTCGTCTCGCCGGTCTCATCATTGACCAGCGCGCGTCCCCTGTCATTTACGCGGATGCCGCATGCCTCATAGAAGGAAGTCGGTACCCGCTCGCCAACTGCCGCGATCACGGTATCTGCCGGCACTTCCAGTTCTTCGTCTGTCGCGATCACACCGCGTCTTCCGGAAGCGTCATAGTCGCCCAGCTTCATCACTTTGCAGAGAAGCTTTCCATCTTCAAGTTTTACCGGTGCAAGCAGTTCCATAAACTCTACGCCGTCATCAATCGCCATCTGAAGCTCTTCTTCATCCGCCGGCATATAGCGCTTCGTTCTTCTGTAAACAAGATACGAATGCTCCACTCCTTTCGTGCGTTTCACTGCTCTTGCCGTATCCATGGCCGTATTTCCGCCGCCGATCACAACAACGTTTTTCCCGATATCCAGATCTCCGTTCGTCTCCTTATACTGCGCGAGGAAATCCAGTGCATTCACGGTCTCGCCCTTCTCCAGTTTCAGCACGCCGGGTTCTGACGCGCCGACTGCCAGGACGACTGCTGTATAGTCTGCATTTTTCAGCATGTCAAGATCTGTAATCTCTGTATTCAGACAGATGTTGACTCCCATCTTTTCCAGGAGAGCAGCATCTTTGTCAATGGCATCCTGCGGGATTCTGAATTCCGGAATCACATGGCGAACTACTCCGCCAAGCGCTCCGCTCTTCTCAAACAGGGTCACTTCCATACCTGCCTTCCGGATGAAATAAGCTGCCGCCATACCTGCCGGTCCTCCGCCGATCACGGCTGCCTTGCCGGACTTTGTGATGGCAGGCGCTTCCAGTTTTGCCATCAGCGCCTCATATCCGTTTTCTGCCGCAATGTGTTTCATGCTGCGGATATGAACGGATTCTTCATAGAAGTTCCGGGTACATTTGCTCATACACGGATGAGCGCAGATTGTTCCGGTCATAAACGGAAGCGGATTTTTCTCTGTAATAACTTCAAGCGCTTCCTCGTATTTTCCGCCTTTGACAAGCTGCAGATAAGCCGGAATATCCTGATGAATCGGGCATCCTTCCCGGCATGGCGCAACGAAGCAGTCCAGAAGCGGAACCTGTTTCCTCATCTTTCTGGACGGAAGCGGTTTGATTGCCTTGACATGATGAGGATTCGTCTTTACCTCTCCGGCAAGTTCTGCTGTTTTTTCCACGCTTACTGCTGTGAATACTTCATTTTCTTTCTCCAGAAGTTTCGCGATCTGAGCCATTCTGTCATACCCGCCCGGCTTCAGGAGGGTTGTAGCCACTGTTACCGGCCAGATACCTGCATCCACGATCTTCTCGATATTATGGAAATCCGCCCCTCCGGAATAAGAGATACGCAGTTTTCCGTCAAACTCTGCCGTCAGCTTCGCCGCAAGGGAAATGGACAGAGGATACAGGGATTTTCCTGACATATACATCTCCTGGCTCGGAAGCTCATTCTGCTTCACATCCACCGGGAATGTATTTGTAATCTTAACGCCGAACTCAAGATTTCTCTCCTCACAGACTTTCATCAGTCTTGTCAGCATCGGCACGGCATCCTCATACTGGAGGTCATCTTTAAAGTGGAAATCACCGAACGCGACATAGTCATATCCCATATCGTCCATGATCTTTCTGGCGAATTCATAGCCGAGCAGTGTGGGATTACATTTAATAAATGTATGGAATCCTTTCTCTGTAATCAGGTACATAGCGATCCGTTCGATCTCCTGCGGCGGACATCCGTGAAGCGTGGAGATCGTCACTGAATTACAGATATCTCCTGATATGCTCTCGATATCCTCTCTCGTCACGTTCCTGAAGCAGTCCAGGTGAGCAAGAAGATACTCTCTGCATGACTTGAAGATTTCTGAATCCTGTGCGTGTTTCATTGTATTTAAGAAGTTATCGATCTTCTCTGACTGGATTCCCGCCAGATCATATCCGACACTGATGTTAAACTGGAATCCATCCATACTTCCAAGATCAAACTCTTTTGCCATAACCTTGCAGAGGAACCATGCCTTGATATACTCTTCCATTGCCTGGGGCACGTAAAGCTCTGTGGACCACTCGCAGTTATAACACTCGTCATCCGCCTTGATGCACGGCTTGTTCACACACGCGGACAATTCCGCCCCATCCATGATCTGGACAGTCTTCAGTTCGAAGAATCTGCTTCCCGTATAATAAGCAGCCGCAATATTCTGGGCAAGCTGTGTGTGAGGGCCGGCAGCCGGTCCCACCGGAGTTTCCAGCGGACGCTCAAAAATCGTTCTGTTATATCTGCTGTCCGCATGATACGGATGATGCTCCCCGAATACCGTACCGTATTTCTCATATTCTGTCAGTGTCCAGTTTAAAAGCTGTTCAAAAGACATCGGTCTCATAATATCGCTCATAATTGCTACCTCCTATTCTGCATCCGGTTTATCCTTTGGCAGGATCAGATTTAAAATCACTGCAAAAATCGTTGCCAGAACCACCGGCGATGATGCGAATGTATTGTTGATAATGGACTGAAAACTTTCAAGGCTCATACTCATATTCAGAGCGCTGTGAATGCTTGCTGTCATCTGATTTAAGCAGCCGTCGCTTAACGATACGCCCATGCCAATCGCAATCGCCAGTCCCGCAACGGTTGTGTTGCGATAGGTCAGTTTCTCTGTCACAAGCAGTTTGATTCCTGTCATGGCTATCGACGCGAACACAGAAGCCACCGCGCCTCCAAGTACACACTGCGGGATCGTGCGGAGCAGCGCTGAGAACTTCGGAATCAGTCCCGCAATCAGCAGGATAACCGCAGCCACAGAAAATACCTTTCTCGCGACAACACGTGTAGAGCCTACGATTCCTACATTCTGGCTGTAGGTAGCTGTCGGAGGACATCCGAACAGCGCTCCCACAATATTGCTGACACCGTAGCCGATGATGCCGCCGTTTAACTCGTTATCTGTAGGGAGTCTGTCCATACCTCCTGTCGTTGTTGCCGAGAAGTCTCCCATTGCCTGAATCGAATTGACAAGGAACAGAATTCCAAGCGGAAGAATTGCCGATATATCAAATTCAATGCCGAATGCCAGCGGTGTGGGAATCTGGAACCAGCCGGCGGTTGAAAGCGCCGAAAAATCCACCATGCCGAAACAAAGCGCTACCACATACCCGCAGAGAAGTCCGATCAGGATGGACGCAAGCTTGAACAGTCCTTTTCCATAATGGTTGAGAAGCACCACGATTCCCAGTGTGATAAATGCCACCAGCCAGTTCTGCCAGGAGCCGTACACCAGAGCTTCTGTTTTCCCCTGCTGTTCCACTATTACTTCATAAGTATTCGATGAATTTCCTGCCATATAGTTCACTGCCGTACTGTAGAGCGAGAGGCCGATGGCAAGAATTACCGTGCCTATAACAAGAGGTGGAAATACTTTCCGGATCTGGCGGATAAAAAGCCCAACCAGAATTGCCACAACGCCGCCGACAATCATGGCACCGAAAATCGTATTTACATCTTTTGCCTGAGCCGCAATGGCTGTCATGGTCGGAACATAGGCAAAGCTCACCCCGATGATTACCGGCAGTCCGGAACCCAGCTTAATCTTCTGTCCATAGAGCTGCAGAAGCGTGGACAGTGCCGCAAACACAAGGGATACCTGTATCAGCAGCCCCATATTAACATTTCCGCCGGCATTGTTCGCGGCATTCGCAACGAGAATGGCCGGTGTAACACACCCGACTACCGCCGCCAGCACGTGCTGGGCCGCCAGCGGCAGAACCTGGCCGAATGACGGATTTCCATCCCATTTAAATAACTCTTTGTTGTCTTTTTTCACCTTTGTGTCACTCATTCGCTGTATCCTCCGTTTTCTCCTACCGGCTGTTGATCCGGTCTGCCAGCTCTTTTGCCGCCTGTCTGCAGTCCGCCATTACTTTCGCTTCATCAATCTGCGTCAGTCTCCTGTCTTTCATCAGCACTTTCCCGTTCGCAACTGTTGTCACCACATCATGCCCTGTAACGCCAAACAGCAGATGACCGTTAACATTTCCCGCATTCATCGGTGTGAGCGGATTATAATTGACGATAATCACATCTCCGGCAGCCCCTTCTTTGAGCACGCCGAGCTCCGGTTTAAAATACCTTCCCGCAATCTTCGCGTTGTTCTCAAAGAGCATCTGCGGCACTTCCGCCCACGCTGCATTCGGATCGCAGAGATGATGTTTGTGAAGCACATTTGCTACTTTGTACGATTCCATCATATCATGAGTGTATCCGTCTGTTCCGAGACCGGTAAGGATTCCTCTGTGCACCAGCTCCATGGTCGGCGGACATCCGCATGCATTTCCCATATTGGATTCCGGATTATGAACTACCATTGTTCCCGTCTCCCGTATCAGATCCATCTCATGAGAATTGATATAGATACAGTGTCCGAGAAGCGTCTTCTCCCCCAGTACACCGTGATCCATCAGCCGGTCCACGATCCGTTTTCCGTAATGCTTCAGGCAGTGATGCAGATCCTCAATTCCTTCCGCAACATGAATGTGATATCCCACTTCATCCGGTTTGTTGGCAGCCGCCAGCTCAAACGTCTCGTCTGAAATCGTGAACTGCGCGTGCATTCCCATCATTCCCGCGATCATCCCCGATTCATCCTTCAGGGCATGGCGGATAAACTCCGCATTCTCCATAACAGACGCCTTCGCCTTATCCATGCCGTCTCTGTCCGATATCTCATAGCACAGACAGGAACGGACTCCTGTTTCCTTTGCCGCCTTCTCAATCTCAAACAGGGATCCTTCGATCGAACCGAAACTTGCATGGTGGTCAAATATCGTTGTCACACCGTTCTTGATGCAGTCTATATAAGTGGCCATTGCACTCAGATAAGTATCATGCAGCGTCAGATTCCGGTCGATCGTCCACCACATTCCGTCCAGTATGTCCAGAAAACCTTTCGGGTCATAACCGTTTATGGAAAGTCCTCTGCCAAACGCACTGTAGATATGTTCATGTACATTGATAAATGCCGGCATGATCAGACCGCCTTTCGCGTCAATGTACTCCGCCTGCGGATATGCCGCGCGCAGCTCATCCGTTCCGCCGACCCTGCTGATCACCGTGCCGTCAATCGCCACTGCTCCGTTTTCAATCAGAGGCTGATCCGGATTTCTTGTGATCACTTTTCCATTTCCTAAAACAAGCATATCTTCTTCTCCTTTTTATTTATTTTTTACACATAAGCCCAGGCATAGCGACTTAAATTACTGTGCAAATCGCACACTTAGACCTGATATTAAGTATAGAATACCATTAATATTGTATAAATGCAATACAGACTCTTAAAAATTTTTAGAGCACCTAAAAAATTTTTAGAAAAAGTATTGACTCTGGTTTTTTTTATGCTATGATGAGTTTAGAGAAACAAAAAAAGCAGCTTTTTTACACGAAATCACAAAGTTAAAAAGGCAGGTGAAGAAATGAACCAGACGCTTGATTTTCTTAAGCAGCTTGCGCACGGACTCGCGGTACAATTCGGCAGTTCCTGCGAAGTTGTCATTCACGACCTGACCCGCAAGGGGCTGGAACAGTCGATTGTCTATATTGAGAACGGCCATGTATCAAACCGCCATACAGGAGACGGGCCATCGGGAATCGTTCTCGAAACACTCCGGTCAGATCCCGGAAAGATCCGGGATAAGCTTGCTTATCTCACGAAGACGGACAACGGAAGGATCCTGAAATCCAGCACACTCTATATCCGCGACGAGAAAGGCAATGTCCGCTATATTTTTTCCATGAATTACGATATCACAGCACTGCTTGCCGCAGAGAATCTGATCCGCGGTCTGGTGCAGACCGAACCTGAAGAAACCCCGGATGGATCATCGGATACTCCACCCCAGAAGATCACGCACAACGTAACAGAACTTCTCGATATGCTCATCGATCAGGCGATAGCAAAGGTCGGTAAACCGGTAGCGCTGATGAACAAGGATGATAAAGTGGCTGTTGTCCAGTACCTGAACAACGCCGGAGCATTTCTGATTACAAAGTCCGGCGACAAAGTCTCATCCCTTCTTGGGATCTCGAAATTTACACTTTACAGCTATATGGACAAAGGATAACCGCTCTGCCGCAAAGCGGCTGATCCGGACTGATATGTTCAGCAAAAATTATCAATTCAATCATTATTTAAGGAGGTTCCGTAATGGAAACAATCAAATGGGCAGTAAACAACATGCCGAAGACAGAAGATGCCAACCTGAAGATCATGGGAATCAACGAGGTAAAGAAGGCGAGAGCCTTCCACGAAAGCTTCCCTCAGTACAGCATTACCCCGCTTGCAAAACTTGACCACATGGCATCCCGCCTCGGTCTGAAAGAGGTGTACGTAAAAGACGAGTCCTACCGTTTCGGTCTGAATGCATTTAAAGTTCTCGGCGGATCATTCGCAATGGCACGCTACATAGCAGAACAGACCGGAAGGGATGTATCTGAACTTCCGTACAATGTACTTACATCCGATGCCCTCAGAGAAGAATTCGGACAGGCAACATTCTTCACCGCGACAGACGGAAATCACGGACGCGGTGTTGCATGGGCTGCAAACAAACTGGGACAGAAAGCTGTCGTACTGATGCCAAAAGGAAGCACGCAGACAAGACTGCAGAATATTCTGGCAGAAGGCGCACAGGCGACAATCGAAGAATACAACTATGACGAGTGTGTCCGTATGGCAAATGCCATGGCGGAAAAGACAGAGAACGGAGTCATGGTTCAGGATACAGCCTGGGACGGCTATGAGAAAATCCCGTCCTGGATCATGCAGGGATACGGAACAATGGCTATGGAAGCTGACGAGCAGCTCCACGACTACGGATGCGAACGTCCGACTCACGTATTTATTCAGGCCGGTGTCGGATCTCTTGCCGGAGCGGTCCAGGGGTATTTCGCCAACCGGTATCCCGAAAACCCGCCGAAGGTTATCGTGGTAGAAGCTGAAGCAGCCGCCTGCCTGTACAAAGGCGCATGTGCCGGGGATGGAGATATCCGGATTGTGGATGGCGACATGGTGACAATCATGGCAGGACTTGCCTGTGGAGAACCGAACACCATCTCCTGGGATATCCTGAAAAATCACGTTGACACCTTTATCGCATCCCCTGACTGGGTGGCAGCAAAGGGAATGCGCATGCTCGCGGCACCGGTGAAAGGCGACCAGCCTGTAACCTCCGGAGAATCCGGCGCCGCTCCGTTCGGAACTCTTGCATGCATCATGACAATGGATGAATACAGACCGCTCAGAGAGCACCTCGGTCTGGACGGGAACTCCCGGGTACTCCTCTTCTCCACAGAGGGAGATACGGATCCCCAGAGATATGAATCCATTGTCTGGGACGGAAATGACAAATAACCATATTCTTTGTTTCATAAATTGTGACAGTTCCCACGCGACCGGGCTGTTGCCCTAAATTAAGGAAACTATTTAACTTTATTCGTTCAGGAAACCCGGGCCCACGCCCTCCGTGGCCCGGCTCCTGAGTAACAATGCCAACTATTATCATAGAAAACATGAAAAGGAGAGAAAAACTATGGATTTCAACAAAATCAAGGAAGCTGCACAGAATTATCAGACAGACATGACCGCATTTCTGCGCGCCATTGTTCGCAACCCGGGCGAGAGCTGCGACGAGAAAGCACACATCGATACGATTGCAGCTGAGATGAAAAAACTGGACTTCGACGAGGTCGTAATCGATCCTCAGGGAAATGTCATCGGTTACATGGGAACCGGAGAAAAAATCATTGCATACGATGCACATATCGACACAGTAGGAATCGGAAACATCGACAACTGGAACTTCGATCCTTACGAGGGTTACGAGAATGAGACAGAAATCGGCGGACGCGGCGTGTCCGACCAGTGCGGCGGTATCGTATCCGCAGTGTACGGAGCAAGGATCATGAAAGATCTCGACCTGATTCCGGAAGGATGCAAAATCATGGTTGTCGGAACGGTTCAGGAAGAAGACTGCGACGGCCTCTGCTGGCAGTACATTATTAATGAAGACAAAATCCGTCCGGAGTTCGTTGTTTCCACAGAGCCGACAGACGGCGGTATCTACCGCGGACAGCGCGGACGTATGGAGATCCGCATCGATGTCAAAGGTGTTTCCTGCCACGGTTCTGCTCCGGAGCGAGGCGACAACGCCATCTACAAAATGGCTGACATTCTCCAGGATGTACGCGCCCTCAATGAAAATGACGACGCGGACGAGACGGAGATCAAAGGTCTCGTAAAAATGTTGAACCCGAAATACAATCCTAACTGGGAAGAGGCAAGATTCTTGGGACGCGGTACTGTAACAGTATCCCAGATCTTCTACACATCTCCGAGCCGCTGCGCAGTTGCTGATTCCTGTGCGGTATCTCTTGACCGCCGCATGACATTCGGAGAGACATGGGAGAGCTGCCTCGATGAGATCCGCGCGCTGCCAAGTGTTCAGAAATACGGCGACGACGTAGTCGTATCCATGTACAACTATGACCGTCCTTCCTACACAGGATGCGTATATGAGATCGAGTGCTACTTCCCGACATGGGCGATCCCGAAAGATCACAAAGTAACGAAAGCGCTTGAGAATGCTTACACTTCTCTCTACGGCGACAAGAGAATCGGCGCTCCGGAGACTCTGGAGATGCGCCAGAGCCGCCCGCTTACAGACAAATGGACATTCTCAACAAACGGCGTATCCATCATGGGAAGAAACGGAATCCCGTGCATCGGATTCGGACCTGGCGCTGAGGCTCAGGCACACGCACCGAATGAGAAGACCTGGAAACAGGATCTGGTAACATGCGCTGCTGTATATGCGGCACTGCCGAACTGCTACTGCGAATAAATATTTTCAAATTTCAAATTCAAGGAGGATAAACAAAATGAAAACTTTACAGTATTATATCGACAAGCTGAACGCACTGAACTTTAAAGAAATGTACAACGGAGACTTTTTCCTGACATGGGAGAAGACAGACGACGAACTGGAAGCTGTATTTACTGTAGCTGACGCGCTGCGCTTCATGAGAGAGAACAACATCTCAACAAAAGTATTTGAGAGCGGTCTCGGAATCTCCCTTTTCCGCGACAACTCCACACGTACACGTTTCTCTTTCGCTTCTGCCTGCAACCTGTTAGGTCTTGAGGTACAGGATCTGGACGAGGGCAAATCCCAGGTAGCTCACGGAGAGACTGTTCGTGAGACAGCAAACATGATCTCCTTCATGGCAGACGTAATCGGTATCCGCGATGATATGTACATCGGCAAAGGAAACGCTTACATGCACGAAGTTGTTGACGCTGTAACACAGGGAAATAAGGACGGCATTCTTGAGCAGAAACCGACTCTTGTAAACCTGCAGTGCGACATCGACCATCCGACACAGGCAATGGCTGATATGCTCCACATCATCCACGAGTTCGGCGGTGTAGAGAACCTCAAAGGCAAGAAGATCGCAATGTCATGGGCTTACTCTCCGTCCTACGGCAAGCCGCTCTCCGTTCCGCAGGGAATCATCGGACTGATGACACGTTTCGGAATGGACGTTGTACTGGCTCATCCGGAAGGATACGAGGTATTCCCGGAAGTTGAAGCTGTTGCTGCTGAGAACGCAAAGAAATCCGGCGGTACATTCACAAAGACAAATGACATGGCTGAGGCATTCAAAGACGCTGATATCGTATATCCGAAGAGCTGGGCTCCGTTCGCAGCTATGGAGAAACGTACAGAACTGTACGGAAACGGCGATTTCGAGGGAATCAAAGAGCTGGAGAAAGAACTCCTGGCACAGAACGCACAGCACAAAGACTGGGCATGCACAGAAGAACTTATGAAGACAACAAAAGACGGAAAAGCTCTCTACATGCACTGCCTGCCGGCTGATATCACAGGCGTAAGCTGTGAGGAAGGCGAGGTTGACGCAAGCGTATTCGACCGCTACAGAGATCCGCTGTACAAAGAGGCAAGCTACAAACCGTACATCATCGCAGCTATGATCTTCCTTGCAAAATTCGCTGATCCGGCTGACATCCTCAAAAAACTGGAAGAAAGATCAACACCGAGAGTGTTTAAATAATGAAAGAGAGGTACTTACACCATGTTAAAATATGTTGATACAAAAAACGCACCTGCAGCTATCGGACCGTATTCTCAGGGAATCGTTCTGAACGGAATCGCATTCTTCTCAGGCCAGATCCCGCTCTCACCGGAGACAGGTGAAGTAGTCGGAACTACAATCGAGGAACAGGCTGAGCAGGTTATGAAAAATGTCGGCGCGCTTCTGGAGAGCCAGGGCGCAGCATTTACAGATGTTGTAAAGACAACTTGCTTCCTTGCAGATATGGCTGATTTCGCAGCATTCAACGAGATTTATGCAAAATATTTCACAGGAAATCCTGCACGTTCCTGCGTTGCTGTCAAGGCACTTCCGAAGGGAGTTCTCTGTGAGGTAGAAACAATCGCTGCTGTAAAAGAGGATTAATCTTTAGGAGGCAGCTTATGGAAAAGAAAAAACGCATTGTCATTGCCCTGGGCGGAAACGCCCTCGGCAATACTCTTCCGGAGCAGATGAAGGCAGTAAAGATCACTTCCCGCGCTATCGTGGATCTGATTCAGGAAGGCTGTGAAGTGGTTGTTGCACACGGGAACGGTCCCCAGGTAGGCATGGTAAACAACGCCATGATCGCACTTACGCATGAAGATCCGCAGCAGCCGAACACTCCGCTGTCCGTCTGTGTTGCCATGAGCCAGGCGTACATCGGATATGATCTTCAGAACGCACTCCGCGAAGAGCTGTTAAACAGAGGGATTACAGACATCCCGGTAGCTACCATGATCACACAGGTCCGGGTAGATCCGGATGATCCCGCATTCGATCATCCGTCCAAACCGATCGGCCGTTTCATGACAAAAGAGCAGGCTGATATGATGACGGAAAAATACGATTATATCATGAAGGAAGACGCAGGACGCGGCTACCGCCGTGTGGTTGCTTCTCCGAAACCGCAGGAAATCATTGAGATCGGAACCATCCGCAATATGGTTGATTCCGGTGACGTGGTAATCGCCTGCGGAGGCGGCGGAATCCCGGTTACCCGGCAGGGAAACCACTTAAAAGGCGCCAGCGCTGTCATCGATAAGGACTTCGCAAGCTGTCTGATGGCAAAGGAGCTGGATGCAGATTTCCTCATCATCCTGACTGCTGTGGAAAAAGCAGCAATCAATTACGGAAAACCGGACGAGAAATGGCTGGGCGATATCACTGTTGCCGAGGCAAAGCAGTACATAGAAGAAGGTCATTTCGCACCGGGAAGCATGCTTCCGAAAGTGCAGGCCGCGGTTGAATTCGCTGAGTCCAAACCGGGACGCCAGGCCCTGATCACACTGCTTGAGAAGGCAAAGGACGGAATCCTCGGAAAGACCGGAACACGGATTCACCTGTAATACGGACATATCCATAAAGAAGACATAAAAAAAATCATACAAACTCCTAAAATATAAAACAGGGACACTCATCAGTTATGCCATGTACTGAATGAATGTCCCTGTTTTCTCATTATAAACCGGGCAGAATTATTCTTTCCCAAGCCGTTTCTTCATCGTCTTTTCCACTGCATTCAGGATATTCTCATACCCCGTGCACCGGCAGAGATGTCCGGACAAGAGTTTCCTCAGTTCATCTCTTGTATACTCTTTTCCGCTCTCCAGTATCTCCACCGCACTCATAATCACGCCCGGCGTACAGAAACCGCACTGAACAGCCGCCTCATCGATAAACGCCTGCTGAATATCCGAGAGCTCTCCGTTTGGTCCCATCAGACCCTCCAGCGTCAGGATATCTTTTCCATCCGCCCAGGCAGCCAGATAGATGCAGGAATTATAGCACTCCCCGTCAATAATTACATTGCATGCTCCGCATTCTCCCACTTCACAGCCTTTCTTTACGCTGGTCAGCGAATAGTCGTTTCTCAGCATATCTGTAAGAGAAGCTCTGGCATCCACCATTGTCTCACGTTCCACGCCGTTGATGCGGCAGCGGATCAGCTTATACTGTCTCTGGCTGGTCGGATCTGTCATGATGGAATGAACCTGCGTCCCGGGTCTGACAGCTTCCGAAGCAGCCTCGTTTCTGCCTCCGGCAGCATCGCCTGCTTCGTCTGCTCCGTCCGCTCCTGTTACTCCCGCATATCCTTCATATCCTGCTGCTCTCTTCACAGCTTCTCTCAGTGCCCGTTTACATAGTACTTTTGAGATATGCTCCCGGAATGCCTTGCTCGCACGCCAGCTGTCGCGGGGCGTCACATCCTTGAGAACCGTATCACCAATCTTCTCTATGTTCTCATCTGTCACTTCCAGACCTCTGCCCGCCTCTTCTGCGTGAACGGCGCGCATTGGCACAGGTCCCGCCACACCGTAGGCGATCCGGATATCTTCAAACCTCTTTTTATCTTCTGTCAGTTTCACATTAACAGAACATCCCAGTGTGGCGATATCCATGGCATTTCTCATGGCATACTTGATATAATGCCCTGCATATCCTTCATAGGACTCTTTCCTGATCAGTATTCCCGTCTGGATCTCGCCGGGCTGCAGATCTACCTTGCCCGCCTTGATATAAAAATCTCTGATCGGAATCTGACGTACTCCCACCGGTCCGGTCAGCTCAATCACTGCATCCCAGGCAAACAGGGTGGAGGCCGAATCCGCAGAAGTCACGCCGTTGCATGTATTTCCGCCGATCGTACCGATGTTGCGGATCTGAGGGCCTCCCACCATATCCACCGCTTCACCAAGTACAGGAATATATTTCTGAATCAGCGGATCCTGCGTGATGTGAGAAAAACTGGTCAGAGAACCGATCCAAAGGGTTCCGTCCTCTTCCAGCGTCACGCCGCGAAGATCATCCAGTCCGTAGATACTTACCAGCTCCGCCCCGGCGCGCTTGCCTTCCCTCATCTGTACCAGCACATCACTTCCGCCGGCTATGATCTGCGCTTCCGGATGTTCCTGAAGCAGCCGGATCGCATCCTGTACAGTTTCCGCTTCATATAATGATTTCATATCATACATATTTTTCACCTCTCTTCCCGCAGCTTCAGATCAGTCCGGCCTCGCTGAACTTCTCAAAGAGAAGATGCGGCCGCATGGGAATCTCATTTAAAGCAACGCCCGTTGCCTGAAGGATGGCATTGCGGATCGCCGGAGCCGGCGAACAGGCCGGCGGCTCTCCTAATGCTTTTGTTCCGTATGCACTGGTCGGCTCATAGTTTTCGATAAACGCTGCATGCAGATCCGGGTGATCCATAAATGTTGAAAGTTTATAGTCCAGAAGATTGTTGTTAAGGGGACGCCCGGTTCGCTCATCGTAAAGGAGTTTTTCCGAGAGGGCGTACCCGATCGCCATGCTCATTCCTCCGTGCACCTGTGCTTCCGCAAGCGCCGGATTAATCAGCCGCCCGCAGTCATGCACGTTGAGAATATCTGTCACCTGAGCCCTGCAGCCCGGAATATCCACTTCCACTTCCACAAATGTACAGCCGAAGGAGTAGGCGTTATTCTTGATCTGGTAGCTGCTCTCAGCGGTCAGATGTCCGTTGTTTGTCAGGCTGTACAGCTTCTCTGTCGCCAGCTCGCCAAGAGACATCAGAACCTCACCGTCTGTCGTCCGGACAATATTTCCGTCCACGATATCCAGATTTTCCTTCATCTGCCTTGTCAGATCATGGGCAGTCTCGATGATCTTCTCTCTCAGGAGTTCTCCTGTCTGCCGGATGGAGAAGCCTGCCATGTAAGTCTGTCTTGACGCGTACGCTCCGGTTCCAAACGGCGTCACGTCCGTATCCTGAGTGGAAACTACGTGTACCATCTCGAAAGGAATTCCTACCGTTTCGGCTGCCATCTGAGCAAATGCGGTATCCGCGCCCTGGCCGATCTCCGTCTCGCCGACCTGCACCTGAATGCTGCCGTCCTGATTGAGCACCATGCGGCAGGCTGACGTCTCAAGAGAGATGGGCCACACGCCGGTATTGTACCAGAACACGGACATTCCCACGCCTTTGCGGATATCACCAGTCTGATGAGAATACGCTTCCAGCCTCCTGTCGTAGCCGAATTCCTTTCTCGCCTTCTCCATGCACTCCCGGAATGTATCGTAATAATTCACATTTTTCGAAAAGCCGTCGCTGAATCCTTTCGGCATCACATTCTTCATACGGAATTCATACGGAGATACACCGAGGGCACGCGCCACATCATCCGTATGGCTCTCCATGGCAAACATGGCCTGCGGGATCCCGTATCCCCTCATGGCGCCTGATGCCGCCTTGTTTGTAAACACCGTATATGTATCCGCCTCAATATTCGGGCAGGGATAAAGCTGTGGGAAACATCCCATCCCCTTTGCTGCAATACTGTGTCCATGGGAAGCATAACCGCCCTGGTCTGAAAAGCTCTCGAATTTCCGCGCCGCGTAAGTTCCGTCCGCTCTCACATAAGAAATGATATGGAACTGGATTGCGTGCCGCACGCGGGTTGACGCAAATGTCTCCTCTCTTGAAATATCCATCCGCACGGTTCTGCCGCCGACCACGGTAGTCAGATAAGCGCAGAGAGGTTCATAGAGAACATCCTGTTTGTTTCCGAATCCGCCTCCGATATACGGTTTAATGATGCGCACCTGACCCCAGGGAATTCCCAGTGCCTGACCAACCACCCGTCGGCAGATATGGGGGATCTGGGTAGAAGTAATGACTACAATCCTGCCCTGCTCCATATAAGCATAACAGACCGGATTCTCAATATGACAGTGCTGAACCGTCGGTGTCTGATACCAGCCCTCCACCTTCACAAGACCCGGTTCCTTAATAGCTTCCGCGTAATCTCCATTCCGGATCGACGTGTGAGCGAGAATATTGTTCGCGTATTTCTCATGAATCTGCGGCGCTCCATCCTCCATCGCCTTATGTACGTCCAGGACAAAAGGCAGCTCTTCATACTCTACCTTCAGTGCCCGCAGAGCCTGGGACGCCGCCACTTCGTTCTCCGCAACAACAGCAGCCACATCATCTCCGTAATATCTGACATGCCGCTCCAGAAGCAGACGGTCCGACACATCCTGATGCGCCGGTTCCGTTGACCATGGATGCCCGGCTGTCGGAAAATAATACTCCGGCACATCAAAACAGGTGACAATCCGCACCACGCCAGGTATCTTCTCTGCTTCAGATGTATCGATGGACTTCACGTATCCATGGGCGATCGTTGAATGAAGCACCTTCGCCACATAGGCGTTCCGGTCACACAGGTCTTCCGCGTATTTTGCCCGGCCGGTCACTTTCTCGAAAGCATCCACTCTCTTCACACTTTTTCCGATCACATTTGTTTTTCCTGTTTCTTTTTCATTTACATGTTTTCTATCCTCCATATGACTCACCTCCGGACCCTGTTCTTATCTTCTATGCTCCGAGTTTACTTTATATCATCAATCTCATTCAGCAGCCGGCATTTCCTTCTGTCCAAATTCCTCTCACAGCTGAATCTGCCGTCCCTTCACAAACTTCGCGCGAACATCCCGCTCATCTGCCAGATAGATCATTCTCTCCAGCCTGCTCCTGATATCCAGCGGCTGCGGATGAGCCAGTCTTTTGTCATCCAGAACCATTGCATCGAATTCATACCCCGGTTCAAAGCTGCCGACCTGACCGAAGAATTCTCCGCCGCCCTTTGTCGCCATGTAAAATACCTCTTCCGCTGTGAGAGCTTCGAGCGTATCGTCCTGAAGCCTCCAGCGCAGTTTCGATGACTGAACCGCATGTGCCATGGCGCGGAACAGGTTCTCAGTCGATCCTCCTGCCACATCGCTTCCAATACCCACATGAAGTCCTTCTTCAAGGAACTTTCTCACCGGCGCGATTCCGGATGACACATTCATGTTCGATTCCGGACAGTGCGCGATAAACACGCCATTCTCTTTCATTCTGGCGATTTCCCTGTCATCGCTGTACACACAGTGAGCCATCACAGTCGGACAGTCTGCCCCGAACAGACCAAACCGGTCATATGCATCCCCGTAGAACTCTGACCATGGGCAGAGTTCCTTCACCCAGGCGATCTCACTCGGATTTTCCGAGAGATGGGACTGAAGCGGAAGGCTGTACCTGATCTGAATCTTCTTAAGCTCCTCCATCAGATCATCTGTACAGCTCGGGATAAAGCGCGGAGTCAGAATCGGATGTGTGCCGGTGTATTTCCGATGAAGTACATCCTTGATCCACTCCACAGTCTCTTCCGCTGATTCCTGTGTCTCCTCCTGTATGTATTCCGGGCAGTTCCGGTCCATATTCACTTTTCCGACAAAAGTGTCCAGTCCTGACTCCTCAAGCAGATCCATCAGCAAAAGGGTCGCCGGCCGGTGTACAGTGGCGAAAACACACGCTCTTGTCGTTGCACTCTTCTTCATACTGTCCACAAAGATCCGGTAAGCTTTCCGCGCGTAGTCTGTGTCCTCGAATTTTGCCTCCTCCGGAAAGGTGTTGATCTCCAGCCATTCCAGAAGCTCCATATCCATGCCCAGCCCCCTGTAGGAATACTGTGGCGCATGAACATGCAGATCCACGAGGCCCGGAATAATCAGACAGTCCCCGAAATCCTGCACCGGATTTCCACCAAGACGGAACGGAAGCGTCTGATAAACCCCATCCACTTTTCCTTCTCTGCATACTAGATACCCATGTTCGCAAACTGCGAATTCTTTAATACTTTTGCTGTAAATAATATTTCCTTTTAAAATAAAAACAGGTTCATTCATCTGTTGTACACTCCTTTCCATATAAAACACGCAGAATCCCGCTGTCATCCTGCATGCTTATAGTCAGCCGTTTCAGGCGGCTGGTAGAAACGTTCAACCGATTATGAACCTATATAAGCACGTATTTGTTTTCCTTTTTACAATTAATATGGTAACACCTTGGAAAATGCGTGTCAATCCTCATCACATTTTATTTACGCCAGTTCCAGCATCACTTCTACAACGCCTCCGCAGACCATTCCTTCATCTTCCGCCGCGTCCATTGTCATATCCACACGGCAGATCTGAAACTCAGGAGTTCCCGTCCGCATCATGAGAAGTGCTTTCTGGATGATCTCGCTCTCAACGCAGCCGCCGCCGATCGTATCCACTGTCATACCGTCCTCGTAGATCAGCATCTTCGTACCGATTCCCCGGGGTGCGGATCCTTTCCTTGAAACAATCGTTGCCACTGTTTTTTTGCGTCCGTCCTCTGACATCAGGCCTCTGAGCATCTCTTCGGAATATCCTCCGGAATTGTCTCTGCTGTTTTTTACCTGAATGATCTCCGCCATAATGGACACTGCGATCTCCTCCGGAGTCTCCGCTCCGATCTTCAGGCCAATGGGCGTGTGCACACTGTCAAGCAGTTCCCGGCTGACACCTTTCTGATGAAGCTGATCTTTTACGATGGCAACTCTGCGTCTGCTGCCCATCATTCCTACATAGGCATGCCTTTTCTGCAGAATGCATTCCAGACATTCCGTGTCATACCGATGTCCTCTTGTCACAATCACAAACCAGGAATCCTCATCGCCTGTGATCCGCGCAAGACCGTCTCCGAAAGGTTCACAGAATACCCGGTCCGCTCCTGCTGCCCTTGCATTATCTGCGAACTTGGGTCTGTCTTCCAGAACCGTTACGGTGAATCCGATCATCTTGCCGATCCGGATAATCGGCATGGATACATGCCCGCCACCGCAGATATACAGCTTTTTGCGACCTCCGATTCTCTCACGGTATATTCTGATGCCATCTTCTGTCACCACACTCGGGAGGGAACCTTCAGGGGCTTCAACAAGAATATGTTTTTCTCCGGCACAGCTTCCCTCAAGTACGGTTTCGGACCAGAATTCTGCGGTATTTTCTCTGATTTTTTCAGCCAGCTGGTTATAAAACTGATTCATAGCCTGTCCTTTCTGTCACAGAAGGCAGCATCATGATGATGCCGCCTCCTGTAATACATTCATTGTTTTTCTCTCATTAATTATGCAGCCAGACGTGCAAGCACATCTTTGAGCAGTTCGTAGAATCTCTCAAAAGAATCAAGCGGAACATTCTCGTCCGGTGTGTGAACATTATACAGTGTCGGTCCGACAGCGATTGCATCCAGCCCCGGGATCGCGTCTGAGAACAGGCCGCACTCAAGTCCTGCGTGAAGCGCTTCCATCTTCATCTCTGTTCCAAAAAGCTCACGGTAGCTCTCTGCAAAGACTTCACGGATTCTGGATTCCTCCGCATAGCTCCAGCCCGGATACTCTCCGCTGCATGTCACTTCGAATCCGAATGTCTCTCCAAGCAGTGTAAATCTCTCTTTTGCATCTTCCTGCAGAGAAGCCACTGAAGATCTCGGGGAAATCACAATCACCAGTTTGTCTTCATCAGCGCGAACAACACCGATATTCGAAGATACCACTACAAATCCGTCCATCTTCATATTTCTTCTGTATACCCCGTTCGGCGCAAGATGGATCGCTCCGACAAATGCCTTTGCATCCGCATTCGGCACTGCCTGCACGGTTCTGTTGTCCTCCACGGAAACCTCACATGAGAAATCTTCCTCATAAGGTGTGATCTCCTCAGCCATTTTCTCCGCAAGATCGCATGCTATCTTCTCTGCTTTCTCAGCCTCTGCCGCATCTGTATAAATCAGGGACGCCTCACACTCTCTTGTAATCGCGTTGTCTTTTGTTCCGCCCGCAAATGTAACCAGTTTTCCATCTGTCTGGTTCATCAGGCGGGAAACCATACGTGCCATAAGCAGGTTCGCGTTCTGACGTTCTTTACTGATATCTGTTCCTGAATGACCTCCAAGAAGACCTTCGATCTTAACCTGAAGAAGGCTTCCGGAAACTTCCTCTCTGCTGATCGCTCTGTCGAGTTCCATTCTGAGTCCGCCTGCACAGCTGATCGTCGCAACGCCCTCTTCCTCTGAATCCATATTGATCATTGTACGTGCGCTGATCTGAGATTTATCCAGTGCCTGCGCTCCGTTGAGACCAACCTCTTCCTCTGTTGTGAACACGCACTCTACCGGCGGGTGTTTGATATCTTCATCGTCCAGCACCATCATCATGAGTGCAACTGCAACGCCGTTATCCGCACCCAGTGTAGTACCGTTTGCTGAGAGAACGCCGTCTTTTAATACAAGATCGATTCCCTCTTTTTCAAAATCATGGTCAACACCGGCACGTTTATCGCATACCATGTCAAGATGTCCCTGAAGCATAACAGCCGGTTTATCCTCTGCTCCTTTGCTTCCTGCTTTCTTGATGATTACATTATGGCTGTCATCCTGATAAACCCACAGACCTCTCTCTTTTGCGAAATTTACAAGGAAATCGCTGATTCCCTTCTCATTTCCTGATCCTCTGGGAATCGCGCAAATATCCTCAAAAAAGTGAAATAATTTTTCCGGCTTATAGCCTGTAATTTTGTAATCCATGTTGTTTTCCTCTTTTCTCTGTGAAATTTATGCAAATGTGCATAACACTGTCTTTCTCGATTATATCAGAAAATCCTTCACATATCCAGCCTGCCTCAGTCTTTTTCCTGTCTCTACATAAGATTCACTGTTTTCATACAGTTTTGCCCTCTCCTGAGGCGTAAGCATCCGCTTTATCTTCGCCGGGCTTCCGACCGCCAGACTGCCGTCCGGGATCTCCTGTCCTTCCAGCACAAGGCTCCCTGCGCCGATCAGACACTCCTTGCCGATCTTCGCGCGATTCAGAATAACAGATCCCATACCAATCAGGCTTCCGTCCCCGATCGTACAGCCATGGAGCACCGCATTGTGTCCCACGGTCACATGATTTCCGATAATCGCAGGGCATCCCCTGTCCACATGGACCGTACAGTTATCCTGTATATTTGTACATCTTCCAATCTCAATCCTGTCATCATCCCCGCGGATCACTGCGTGGAACAAAACGCAGGATCCGTCCCCGATGGTCACATCACCTATTACAACCGCTTCTTTTACGATATTGGCTGTCTGCGCAATTTTTTCTTCCATTTATATACTCCTTTTAAAACAATACCAGATTAAAGTATACGCCTTTTCCGGCAAATATCAACCGATTTCCTATACAGACCCCTGTTCGTTTTTTCGGAAAATCCCCTCTGTTTTTCTTGACAGCCGCCGGTTCTTGAACTACAATAAGCACGTAAATCAACAGAATACGTCATTCGGTAGGTGAGGTTACCACAGGGATTGGGTTATTTCCCGAAGATTGCTGCCGCAAGATTGTGGAGACACAATGAGATGGTCAGCAGGCTGTGTCGTGAAGGTGCAGCCTAATGCAATTAATATGCCCTGTGATACTAAAGCTTGAACGATGCATGCTGCTCATATATTTTATTTATGAGATTTTTTGTTCCGTCATTGTTCAGGCAGTGGCGGATTTTTTTGTTATTGTCCAGCTCTCGCAGGGAGCATGTCAATGCGTTTTCCGGATGGCATGACAAAACTGTTGCAGTTTGATCGAAAAAGGAGGTGAGGTTATGGACTCTGGTGCCAGTTATCACATATGTATTCTGCGAAAAAATGATATAAAGAGAGGTACTTATTATGATGGACAAAGAGATTTTTGTAAAACTTCTCCAGCAGCGTCAATACAAAGCTGTAAGAAGTATCCTGGACGTAATGAACGAAGTGGACATAGCCTCACTGCTCTCCGAGCTTGAAGATAAAGAGCTTGCTCTGGCTTTCCGCCTTATCCCGAAAGACAAGGCAGCGGAAGTATTTGCCAACATGGAGAGTTCCATGCAGACCAACCTTGTAGAGATGTTCTCGGAAAAAGAACTCCGCGAACTTCTCGATGACCTGTATATGGATGATACGGTTGATCTTCTCGAAGAACTTCCCGCCAATCTGGTCAACCGGATCCTGGATACAGTAAGTCCGGAGGACCGCATGCTGATTAATCAGCTTCTGAACTATCCGGAGGACAGTGCCGGAAGCATCATGACAACCGAATACGTGGATATCCGGGAATCCATGACCGTAGCTCAGGCGATGGCACACATCAAAGAAACCGGAATCCATAAAGAGACAATCTACACATGCTATGTAACAGATAAGCGCAGGCTGATCGGTATCGTCAGCGCAAAGGATCTGATGACAACTGATGACAATGTTCTCATTGAAGATCTGATGGAGACTGAGATCATTTCGGTAAATACACACACCGACAAAGAAGAAGTTGCTCAGCTCTTCACAAAATATGATTTTCTTGCTATTCCCGTTCTCGATACAGACGGACGGATGGTCGGAATCGTTACATTTGATGACGCAATGGACGTCATGGTAGAAGAGGCAACCGAAGATATCACCAAGATGGCGGCAATCAATCCAAGTGAGAAAACATATTTCGAGACATCCGTGTTCGCCCATGCGAAAAACAGAATTCCATGGCTTCTGATCCTGATGTTTACATCAATTATTACCGGTACGATCATCACAAAATATGAGGATGCCTTTGCGGCAATTCCGCTGCTCGTCTCATTCATCCCCATGCTGATGGATACCGGCGGAAACTGCGGATCACAGAGTTCAACGCTGATCATCCGCGGACTAGCTCTCTCTCAGATCCGATTTAAGGATATCTTCCGGGTTATCTTTAAAGAGTTCCGGATCTCACTGATTGTAGGATCCGTTCTCGCTGTCACCAACGGAGTCCGGATCATGATTCAATATGACAATCCCAGTCTCGCTGTTGTGATTGCGCTTTCTCTCATCGGAACTGTCGTTGTGGCAAAACTGGTCGGCTGTATGCTTCCGCTGGTCGCGAGCAAGGTACATCTGGACCCGGCGATTATGGCTTCACCGCTGATCACAACACTGGTGGATATCTTCTCCATTCTGATCTATTTTAATGTTGCAACCATGCTGTTTAATTTATAACTTCATCTGCGATATGAATAACAGCAGACATGAAAAAACCGCAGAGAACGGGCGAATCCTGATATGAGCGCCCTGTCCCTGCGGTTTCTTACTGCAGTGTTTCAACTTATGCAATTCATCCACGGAGCAGTACGTGCGAAACACTTTCCGGCTGTTCCACTCATCTGCCGGTTATTCTGTGGGCATAAGATCCTCTGCAGTTAAAATATCTACTTCTGGAATCTCAATCGTCATGGAATCATCATAAGAAAGAATCTCCGTCTTTTCCCTGAATCTCTCAGTATCACTGTATCTTTCTGAAGCCTCCTCCAAAGTAAGGCCCTGATTAGCCATTAAAACCACTAGTGACTGTTTGTGGTTTTTGTCCGTTACATCTGTTATCACACATACCAGCTGATTCGTATCCGGATTCACATAGTATTCCTGGGGCACGACTGCCGTAACAGGTTCCGTGATCAGCTCTGTCCCTGCAAATGAATTCATCACTTCCGCCATATCCTCTGTATATTCCGTTGTATATACATCGCATACAATGTTATTGTAATCCACTGTACCTGATTTCGTAAATTCCAGATCTTTCCCGTATCCATACGGGTGCCCCATTTCTACTTCCTGCCTCACCCAGTATCCTTCAACGGATTTTACGAGATTAACTGCTTTGTCTCCCTCCTCATAAGAATACATTTCCGACCACACCATCGGACCGCCCGGCTGGATGTCTTTCGCGTACTCTTTATACGGAGAACTGATCCTTTTTCCTTCTATTGTCGGATTCTCCTCTTCATCGCCTTCCTCCCCGATAATATTGCTCTGCCGATATTCATAATTTCCAGTATAATACTCTTCCAGCCACGCCGGCTGCTGCGTTTCCTGATTCTGGTCCGGCTCAGTTTCGTGTCCGCCGCATCCCGGCAGGAGAATCGCACAGCTGACAGCAAACAGTACCAGTAGTGTCTTTCTTTTCATAAGCCCCCTCCTTTTCATATTTCTGATACCTTTCCGCTGTTTAGTAACTGTTCTTATTATATCATCGAAGTGATATGCCTGTCCAGAATGCTCATGTGCCATAAAGTAACGCCACAATATGCACTACTTTGTATTTTTCAAAAATAGCAAAGCCTGCCGAGCCAGTCAACATTCAGCAGCTTAAACAAAAATGCAGCAGCTTATCATCTCAACTGACAAACTGCTGCGCTTTTTATTTGCATATTGATCATTCTATGATTCACTATCCATCAAATCATCCAAATATTTCCCGGATCTTCTCTGCTATCAGTCCCGCCATGATCTCATGTCCCTTCTCGGTATAATGAATTCCATCAATATCGTTTACTTCAACCTGTTCTCCCGGATTCATGTAATGGACGTTATATTTCTCCGCTGCCTGCTTGTAATAATGCTCCAGCATCCGGCTTCGCTCATCCATATCCGGAATCATCTGATCCAGATCCGGATTTCCAACGCTGTGGATGGGAACCGGACAGATGAGAAGCACTTCCGGCGGCTGAAAATCAAGCCCCGCATCCGAGCATTTCAGTGTACGCAGAAGATTTTCAATGGATACACCAATATCAAACGGTGTAACACTGAACCGCGTTTTAAGGTCATTTGTCCCAAGCATCAGGATGACAAGATCCAGCGGTTTATGACTGTCAAGACAGGGCAGAAGATATTTTTTCCCATTTTTATAGTCTTCGACCGGGTCATCCCATACTGTCGTCCTGCCGCCCAGTCCTTCCTCAATGATATAATAGTCATTTCCAAGTATGCCCTGAAGAATGCCTGTCCATCTCTTATCTCTCGGATACCTTGTTGTCAGATCAGACCTCAGGCCATATGTATTGGAATCCCCATAACACAGAATTGTTTTCATAACTTCTGCCTCCTGCTATGCCTTTACTTTCTTTACTTTTTCTCTGCTGATCAGAGTATCAAATGCTACTGCCAGAATCAGTACCAGACCTGTAATGACATCCTGATAATACTGACCTACATTCATAATCGTCAGACCATTGCTCAGGATTCCTATAATCAGTGCACCGAAGAAGGCACCGACCATAGTTCCTTTTCCACCGTTAATGCTGACACCGCCGATAATAACCGCTGTAATAACCTCCATCTCCGTACCTGTTCCGGAAGTCGGCGCCCCTGAACTTACTCGTCCCATCAGGATAATTCCCGCGATCCCTGCCAGAAAACCGCTGAGCGCGTACAGAGCGACAAGTATTTTGTTGACCTGAACACCAGCCAGACGGGCTGCTTCTACATTTCCTCCGATCGCATAGACATATCTTCCGAAATAAGTCTTATGAAGAACGAATCCCATGATAACTACGATAACAAGCATGATGATAACTGGCACCGGTATCGGACCAATATATCCCTGGCCGATAAATACCAGCTCCTCCGGTATATCATAGATCGGTATGCCGCCTGAGAAAATGTATGCGAAGCCCCTGATTACAGTCTGCATTCCCAGCGTGATTACGATTGCCGAAACATTCAGAGATACTATGAGCAGACCTGTAATAACCCCAAATGCAGTGGCGACAAGTACTGCCAAAATTACGGACACGATATCGTTTACTCCGAATTCTGAAATAAGCATGGCACAGAGGACACCTGTCAGACCAAGCTGGCTTCCCACACTCAGATCCATTCCGCCTGAAATGATCACGAAAGTCATGCCTGCCGTAAGAATCCCAAGTATGGATACCTGCCGGAGAATATTAATCATATTTTTTACCGCAAAGAAGTTATCCGTTGCAATCGTAAAAAACAGAAATACGAATGCAAGTATTAAAAACGTACTGATTTTTTTAATGATCTCTTTACTGTTAATCCTGTTCATAATCGTCTACTCTTCCTTTCCGCTCTTAATCCCCGAAGCCAGCTCCAGGATCTTAACCTGACTTGCCTCTTCTTTTGAAAGTTCTCCGGTCACTTCTCCTTCATGCATAACGATGATCCGGTCAGACATGCCGAGAAGTTCAGGCATCTCAGATGAAATCATGATAATCGCCATCCCCTGTGAGGCAAGCTGGTTAATCAGATCATAGATTTCCTTCTTCGCTCCCACGTCAATTCCTCTGGTCGGCTCATCAAAAATAATAATCCGTGAATTGCTGGCAAGCGATTTCGCCAGAACCACTTTCTGCTGATTTCCGCCTGACAGATTCTTGGTCAGCTGCTCCATGGTCGGACATTTTATCTGAAGCCGGTCTATGTATTTCTTCGCCATACTTCTGTCTTTCCCTGCACTGATCACACTGGCTGTTGATATGCTTTTCACTGCGATAAATGAAATATTGTCGCGGATTGTCATATCAAGCAGTACTCCATGTCTTTTTCTGTCCTCCGGAATCAGCGCGATTCCGTTCTTTATCGCGTCTTTTGGATTCCTGATATGCACCTGTTTTCCCTCAATCCATATCTCACCTGATGTGATCGGATCAGCACCGAAAATCGCCCGGGCAGTCTCTGTCCTGCCGGCTCCTACAAGTCCTGCAATTCCCAGGATCTCACCTTTTCTGACGGAGAATCCAACGTCTTTTAACAGCGTCTGTGTGCTGAGATGTTTCACCTCAAGAGCAGTCTCCCCGATTGTTTTGCTGATCACAGGATACTGTTCATCCAGACTTCGTCCCACCATCAGACGAATCAGTTCTGCATTAGTCGTATCCGCTGTCATCTTCGTGTCCACATACTCCCCGTCACGCATAATTGTCACCCGGTCTGATATTTCAAAAATCTCTTCCATTCGGTGAGAAATATAGATGATCGCAACTCCCTGACTTTTCAGCTTCCGGATAATGCCAAACAGCGCATCGATCTCACGGTTTGTCAGCGGAGCAGACGGCTCATCCAGAATCAGAACTTTTACATTGGACGAAATTGTTTTCGTGATTTCCACAAGCTGCTGATATGCCACTGTCAGCGTCCGTACCGGAACTGTCACATCAATATCAATGCCAAAAGAATCCATTAATTCTTTTGCTTTCTGATTCATCAGTTTCCGGTTGATCACACTGCCCGATGTAAGTTTATTTCCGAGGAAGATATTCTCCGCTACAGACAATTCAGGAACAAGATTAAATTCCTGATAAACAACACCGATTCCAAGTTTTTTTGAAAGCGCCGGTGTCATGTACTCATACGTTTTCCCCTCATAGATGATTGAACCGCCATTTGGCCTGATTGCACCGGATATTACCTTGATAAGAGTAGATTTCCCGGCCCCATTCTCACCCATGAGAGCATGGACTTCTCCTTCATGAACTGTCAGGTTCATATGATCCAGCGCTTTTACACCCGGATATTCTTTTATGATATCCTTCATTTCAAGAATCACACTCATCCTAAATGTCTCCTTTTGTTGAATTCAGGGTACAAAAAGGACCAGCCCTGTCCTTCTCCTGCCAGGCAAAGGCCGGTCCTTTTCCCCACAATGTCACATTGTATCTTACTCTACATAGTCAGATATATTATCAGGAGTTACAGCTACAAGATCCTGCTCATAGTCTTTCTCATAATCGTCCCCATTGATTACAGCGATACATGTATCCACAAGCTGTTTCCCTGTTCCGGACGGATTCTGGTCAACTGTAAACTGATAGATAGTTCCGGCTGCGATCTGGTTCAATGCTTCTTCTGTCGCATCGATTCCGGCGATGATATACTGCTCCGGATCATCCATCTGATTTGATTTGAAAGCTTCAAATGCTCCGAGTGCAGCTCCATCACTGACTCCACACACAACCCGCAGATCCGGATTCGCCTGAATGAAGTTCTCTGTCGCTGTCATTCCTTCAGACTGATCCGCAGCTGTTGCATCAGCTACGAATTCCACGTTAGGAGCAAATTCCTGAACACCTTCCATGATTCCGTTCTTACGCTCGATAACAGACTCCATCAGATCATAGTTCAGTGTTGCAGCCTCGATTGTCTCGTCTGTTCCCCAGTTTTCCGCAATCCACTGTCCTACGGCAGCGCCCTGTGTATAGCCGAGGGTATACTCATCAGCTCCAATGTAAGCATCGTAACCTTCCACTTTTGAAGTCAGGCATACAACAGCAATTCCCGCATCCTTCGCTTCCTGAACAACAGGAGCAACTGCTTCTGCATCTACAGCGCAGACAATGATTCCGTCTACTCCGGACTGAATGAAATTCTCAAGTCCGGCAATCTGAGTCTCAGAAGAGTCCTGTGCGTCATTTACCATCAGTTCTCCTCCCTGTTCTTCAATCGCAGCTTCCGCTGCATCGATTACACTGATAAAAAACTGACCTGACGTATTCAGAACAGAAAGACCGATCTTATAACCGCCATCTCCGCTGTCCTCACTTGCTGTTTCCTCTCCGCCATCGGATGCTGTCTCAGATTCCCCGCCTGAGCATCCTGCCAGTACGCTTACTGACATAGCCGCACACAGTAACATTGCCAATAATTTCTTTTTCATCTTATAGCTCCTCCTTTATACCTGTTCCTTCGGCAGACATATCTCAGAGGAACCTCCGAAATATGCTGTCAGGTTGTTTCCCGGACGATCAGATCTCCCTGGAAGATTACCTGATCATTAATCTCCTCGCCGTTAATCTTCGCAATTACAATCTCAGCCGCAGTCTGTCCCAGTTTTCTGATCGGCTGGCTGATTGTGGTAAGTGCCGGTTCGATCAGGCTGCTCAGTGAAATATTATCAAACCCGATTACCCCCATTTCCTCCGGGATTTTCACATGCAGAGCATTCAGCTCTTTGATACAGCCGATCCCGATCATATCAATGGCCGCCATAATCACATCCGGTCTGTCCGACAGCGACATATAGTACCTGGCAGCATCTCTGCCAAGTTTGATATAATCCGGTTCATTCTCCCGTCTTACTCTGTAAACCCATTTTTCATCCGCCTGCAGGCCGCAGTCCTCCAGCCCTTTCAGATATCCAATATATCGTTCCTGAATGACACTGATGTCTTCCGAGTTCAGAATATAGCCGATTTTTCTGTGCCCCTGATTATACAGATAATGCACTGCTTTCCTGACACTTTCATACCCGTCAATATACACGTATGAAACGGAGCTGCAGTCATCGAAAATTTTATCCATAAATACCACCGGCAGCTGCTTCGACACCTTCTTCAGATAATCGGCAACACTGTCATTTCTGTGATAGGTATTATAGATAATCCCGTCAATATTTCTCCGCAGCAGCTCTTTCGTATATTCGATGTCTGAGACCGCATGTCTTTCCGTATTGCAGACAAATACCATATAGCCATATTTCAGCGCAACGTCTTCCACCCCTCTGAACATCTCGGAATAAAATGGGTTCGTATATTCCGGGACAACCATGGCGATCGTCTTGGTAAGCCCGGTTCTCATCCCCTGGGCAAAATAACTCGGTGAATATCCAAGCTTTTTAATCGCTGCTTCCACCACCTGTCTGGTGGCCGGTTTTACAGTCCCTTCATTATTAATGACTCTTGATACGGTTGATTTTGATACGCCCGCTTCCTTTGCAACATCTAATATTGTAGCCATCTCAACTCCTCCATTTATCCTGTTCCATAGCTTGATTATACATTCATTTTTTTCTCATTACCAGAATAAATGACAGGTTTTTGAAACTTTTTGGGAACGTTCTCATTTTTGAGTAAAAAAATTAAATTGCTTATCCCTCCCATCTATTTTATCTATTTTGTATATTGGGAACGTTCTCATCTTGATATCACTATACACTTTACACATTCTATTGTCAATAGCTCTTTTCTAAAAAAATCGGAATCATCAAGTTTTAACCTCAAATGATTCCGATTTCATAGCATTATTTCTATTCTGTTTCTATTCTTTTTCAGCATCCGCCGGATCAGAATTCACGATCCGGAACTACTCGATCACCTGGATCCATCCTTCCGGCGCCTCGATGTGTCCCATCTGGATACCGGTCAGTGTATCGTACAGTTTCTGGGTGATCGGTCCCATCTTCTCCATTCCGCTCGGGAGACAGATCTCCTCGCCGTGATTTACGATCTTTCCTACCGGAGAGATCACTGCGGCTGTTCCACAGAGACCACACTCTGCAAAATCTTTCACCTCATCGAAGTATACGTCTCTCTCTTCCACTTCCAGTCCAAGATAGTGCTCTGCCACGTACATAATGGATCTTCTCGTAATAGACGGAAGAATCGTTGAAGAATGAGGTGTTACGACTTTATTGTCTTTTGTAACAAAGATAAAGTTCGCTCCGCCTGTCTCTTCTACTTTTGTTCTTGTCGCAGAGTCAAGATACATATTCTCATCAAATCCGTTTGCGTGAGCAGTCACAATTGCATGAAGGCTCATCGCATAGTTAAGTCCTGCCTTGATATGTCCTGTTCCATGCGGTGCGGCACGGTCGAAATCAGATACACAAATCGTAATCGGTTTTGCGCCGCCTTTGAAGTACGGCCCCACCGGTGTGGTAAAGATTCTGAACTGATACTCATCCGCCGGTTTTACTCCGATTACCGGATTAATACCGAACATATAAGGTCTGATATAAAGAGTGGCTCCCGATCCGTACGGCGGAACGTAAGCTGCATTCGCTTTAACAACCTGAATCACCGCGTCAACAAAACGATCCTCCGGAAACGGCGGCATCTCCAGTCTCTTTGCGGAGTCTACCATACGGGACGCGTTCAGATCCGGACGAAATGTTACGATACGTCCATCTTCTGTCGTATAAGCTTTCAGTCCCTCAAAAACAGACTGTGAATACTGAAGTACACCGGCACACTCATTCATCACAATGTTGGCGTCATCGATCAGTCCGCCTTCGTCCCATTTTCCGTCTTTATAGTTAGCCACATAACGCTTGTCTGTCTGCATGTAGCTGAATCCCATATTTTCCCAATCAAGATTTTTCTTCTCCATCTCGTGTTTCCTCCTCTGCTTGGAAAAGCCTGTCATTTCTTTACGCTGATCATTATAATACTGTCATTACCAAAAATCAAGAGTGCGCTCGGTTTTTTATTTTTCATCACGGAACACAAGCAGTTTACTGATTACATAATTCAGTATGATCACAACAATCTGAGCCGCTATTTTTACCCCCAAACTGGAAAATGACAACAGGGTTATAAATACGAACAGAATCGCCTCTTCTATAAGCAGGGTAATAACTCTGCCTCCGTAGAATGATATCATCTGTCGAAAAAAAGCTCCCATCCCTTCCGTCGGTGACTGAAACACCCAGATCCGATTGGTAAAAAACGCGAACAGAACGGTTATGATCCAGGAATAGATATTGGCAATCAGTTCATTCATATGGAGCGCCATATTAAAAAGCGAATAAGTGGCAACACTGACCACGAAAGCCAGACCTCCAAAGAAAAGATAGAGGAGCATTTCCTTATACTTTACGTAAAACGGCTCAAATATTCTGATGCCGGGAAGTCCCATGAATCTGTCAAAGATGTCTTTCCGGGAATGCTGATTCTTCTTCTCTCTCAAGACTCTATCCTCCTTGTTTTCCCATTGCGGTTTCTGATCAATTGTTTCAGGCTTTTTATCAGATAGTAAATACCTGTGAGCTCTGTTATCTGGATCAGGATAATTGCGCAGCTTAGATAATCATAGATTTTACGCAGCGACAAGAAACTGCAGAACCACTGTATCGCCAAAATCAACAGAATACTTGTCAGTACCATACCGGTTATGATAAGGAACATCTGCCCGGATGTTTTCATTTGTTTCCTCACGTACTGCCTTATTGCTCTAACACACAGCAAAAGTGTTCCGACAAACGCAGCCCCAAATACCAGCATCCCCGTTTTTTGATAGAGCCCCACTATTTTATTTTCGAGGGAAACGATTTCGGCATCTTTCCGATTCAAACTGTTTTCTGCATCTTTCCATGTAAAATGAGAATTAACAATCTCATCCATCAAGGCAATATTTTCATAATCGCCACTCGCTGGTGTAACTGTAATGGCATTTTCCGAATAAGTAAGCAGCATTTTAAGCGTTACCGGAGTCTGTTTCAGATAATAATCTGTTAATTCTTTCGCAGTAAATCCACGCGATATAGAAGATATATATATCTTTCCGGTACTCTTCTTCAGGTCACCTCGCTCAAAAGCATCTTGCAGTTCTTCGTGAATCCTACCATAAAAATTGTCCGCAGCCTCCCAACCGTCATTATAAACACCTGCACGATTAGCTGCTTCACGTAAAGCCCATATAATGATATCACCATGAATTTCTCCATCATCTCCGCAGCGTTCATTACAGATCTGCTCAACTTCCCCCATAATCGTTGATAAGGTGCCGCTGTTCTCCGCAGCTTCACGAATCATATTTCTTGTAATCCATGTATCGCCCACATTCGGATCTTCGATCTGGATCAGGTCCTCAATTACGTTTTTGAAATGAGTTCCCGATCTATCCGTTATGGTAAATGCGCCATAATATTTATAGTTAACGCCCTTATAAACAAGAATCGAGCCAGCCAAAACCAAAAGCGGAAGAACTGCGATAAACATCCGAATCAGCAGTTTCTTCTGAATTTTTCCATGAGAAATTTTCAATGAAAGAAGTGTAATACCCGTTGCCGCGCATACAAACGGAAGAATCCAAATAGAGTCTTCTTTCATCAGCCAGAAGACCGGCAGCGCCACACTTCCGACCAATGCCCACACCAA
>DXGZ01000056.1 GCA_019113645.1 Candidatus Mediterraneibacter vanvlietii
CGGAACTCCAAGTTGCGCTAATTCCCCTTCGAAGTCACCCCGCCCACATCCTCCAGCTCCGCAGAAAAGTTTCTTGAAACAGGGTCTGTTTTCTATTTTATCCAAATGGGAAGTCAGTAACAATATAGCTGTAGAAATTAAAGTGCGGCCGGAAGGTTTTACAAAAGGTAATACCTTCAAGCCGCGCCGTTTCACGGTTTTCCCGCCTGTTTTGCTTCACTGAGCTTCCGACGGGAAGTGCGAAGGAAGCGAAGCGGATGTCTTGATGAACCTTTCCGGATGAGGGGATGTGTGTGGCATGTGACTTTGGAAGAATCTGCTGGAACTTCTTAGGGATGGAAAAATGTTGTTAAACGGTGCGAGGGGATTGTCTGAGCGCACGCGAGTTGCCCCGAGTGCCGTTTTGCATTTAGACATTTTTTCAGCCCTTTAGAAGTTCCCGGATTCTGGAACGGAACTTGACGCGCACATCCCCTCATCCGGAATACGTTTCTCCAAATCATCCAGTTCCGATTCCTGCCCCACTTTCCGCCTGGCTGCTTTGTGAACAAAATAGCGGAATCGTTCCTTAAGATTTTCTAAAATTCTTGACAAATCTCTTTCTTCCGTCTATAGTATTTCGTAGTTAATTTTCTGTTAACAAGTATGTAAAAATTACCTGCTGGGCCATACCGCCGCAGCAGACAGACAAAACCAAAGGTGTAGAGAAAGAGGAGTACATCTCCCCTCCCGGCAGAGAGAACTGCCCGGAATACCTGCCTGAAAATGGCGGGGCCGGCTGAAAGGCGGTTTCGGTGAAGGAGGATGGAAGGTAGCTTTTGAACCGGATAGCTGAAGAGTGTCAGACGGCAGCGCTGTCAGTCTGAAACTGCCGCGCATGGTATGCCAGGAGCGCGTACCGGACGGTACACAGGTAGGTTATCCCGGAGTGGTCCACGTTACAGGACTTGAGAGATATATGTGACTGTGCATATGAAATAAGGTGGTACCGCGGAAATTTCGCCCTTTACGTTTTGTAAAGGGCGTTTTCTTATGCAACTGTGAAAATTCCGTGAACACGGAGGCAGACAGTGAGATGGTTTCCGGTTTGCCGCCTGCAATGAGGGAGTGCAAGGAGAGAGACAAAAATGAGTAAAGAACTGGCTAAAACCTATGATCCGAAGGCGATCGAGCAAAAACTGTACGACAAGTGGTGTGAGAACAAGTATTTCCACGCAGAAGTGGATCGGAGCAGAAAACCGTTTACAACGGTGATGCCGCCTCCGAATATTACCGGTAAGCTGCATATGGGCCATGCACTGGACAATACGCTTCAGGATATCCTGATCCGCTACAAGAGAATGGAAGGGTATAATGCCCTGTGGATTCCGGGAACAGACCATGCGGCAATTTCCACGGAAGTCAAAGTTACGAATCAGCTTAAAGAGGAAGGTATTGACAAGAAAGAGCTGGGACGTGAAGGCTTCTTAAAGAGAACATGGCAGTGGAAGGAAGAGTATGCGGGAACCATTGAGAATCAGCTGAAGAAGCTGGGAATCTCCTGCGACTGGGACAGAGAGCGTTTCACCATGGACGAGGGATGTTCCAAGGCTGTTGAGGAAGTGTTCATCAGCCTGTACAACAAGGGATATATTTATAAAGGATCCAGGATCATCAACTGGTGTCCGAAATGTAAGACTTCCCTGTCTGACGCGGAAGTAGAGCACGAGGAGCAGGAAGGACATTTCTGGCATATCAAATACCCGATCGTTGGAACAGACCGGTTCCTGGAGATTGCCACAACCCGTCCGGAGACCATGCTTGGTGATACGGCGATTGCCGTTCATCCGGATGACGAGAGATATCAGGATATCGTAGGAAAGAATGTAATCCTGCCGCTGGTGGGACGCGAGATCCCGATCGTGGCAGATTACTACGTAGATAAAGAATTCGGTACAGGCGCGGTGAAGATCACCCCGGCTCATGACCCGAACGACTTCGAGGTAGGCAAGAGACACAACCTTCCGGAGATCAACATCATGAACGATGACGCCACCATCAATGAAAATGGCGGAAAATATGCGGGCATGGAGCGTTACGAGGCGAGAAAAGCTATCGTGGCTGACCTGGAAGAGCAGGGATACCTGGTGAAGGTTGTTCCGCACACACATGCGGTAGGAACTCATGACCGCTGCGGCACGACTGTTGAGCCGCTGATCAAGCAGCAGTGGTTCGTGAAGATGGAAGAGCTGGCGAAACCGGCAATCAACGCGCTGAAGACCGGAGAACTGAAATTCGTTCCGGACCGTTTCGACAAGATCTACCTGCACTGGCTGGAGAATATCAAGGACTGGTGTATTTCCCGTCAGATCTGGTGGGGACACCGGATTCCGGCATATTACTGTGATGAGTGCGGCGAGCTTGTCGTTGACCGTCACGCACCGGAGAAATGCCCGAAATGCGGCTGTACGCATTTCACACAGGATGAGGATACGCTGGATACATGGTTCTCGTCTGCACTGTGGCCGTTCTCCACACTGGGCTGGCCGGAGAAGACAGAGGATCTGGACTACTTCTATCCGACAGATGTGCTTGTAACAGGATACGATATCATTTTCTTCTGGGTAATCCGTATGGTATTTTCCGGATATGCCCACACAGGAAAATCACCGTTTCATACAGTACTCATCCACGGTCTCGTAAGAGATTCCCAGGGAAGAAAGATGAGTAAATCTCTTGGAAATGGTATTGATCCTCTGGAGATTATCGACAAATACGGCGCTGACGCCCTGAGACTTACACTTGTCACAGGAAACGCGCCGGGTAATGATATGCGCTTCTACAACGAGAGAGTGGAGGCGAGCCGTAACTTCGCGAATAAAGTGTGGAACGCGTCCCGTTTCATCCTTATGAATATGCCGGAAGAAAGCGTGGAGGCGCCGGAGGATTCTCTGCTGCAGCCTGCTGACCGCTGGATTCTGTCCAAGGTCAACACACTGGCGAAAGATGTGACCGAGAACATGGATAAATATGAACTCGGAATTGCAGTTCAGAAAGTATATGACTTTATCTGGGATGAATTCTGCGACTGGTATGTGGAACTTGCAAAATACCGCATCTATCATGCGGATGAAGATAAGAAATCAGCGGACTGTGCGCTTTGGACTCTGAAGACGGTTCTTGCGCAGGCGTTAAAACTTCTCCATCCGTTTATGCCGTTTATTACTGAGGAGATTTACAGCGCGCTTGTACCTGAGGAAGAGTCGCTGATGATGTCCGAGTGGCCGAAGTTCAGAGAGGACTGGGTATTCCCGACAGCGGAGAAGGTGATGGAGCGAGTGAAGGCAATGACCCGCGGCATCCGCAACATCCGCTCTGAGATGAACGTGCCGAATAACCGTAAGACAAAGGTATACATTGTAAGCGAAGATGAGGATATCTGTACAGGAATTGAGGCATTTAAAGAATCTGTTATGCCTCTGATGACGGCGCACGAGATTATTCTTCATGAGACGAAGCAGGATGTGGATGACAATGCTGTATCTATTGTTGTTCCGGATGCGGTAGTTTATCTGCCGCTTGAGGATCTGGTAGATTTTGAACAGGAACGTGAAAGACTTGCCAAAGAGGAAGAGCGTCTGAATAAAGAGATTAAACGGGCACAGGGAATGCTTTCTAATGAAAAATTCGTCAGCAAGGCTCCGGAGGCAAAAGTGCAGGAGGAGAAGGATAAGCTGGAGAAATACACTCAGATGCTTGAGCAGGTGAAAGAGAGAATGGCAGGGCTTGTGAAATAGGAATTTTTGTGCTGACAGAAAGGAAAGAGATCATACATGAAACTCATTCATATCAGGAAACCTGATATTAAAGGATTTTTTACTAAAGTCAGAAATCTGAAAAAAGAAGATATCAAAAGGCATTTCCGCGAGAAGAAGGAGCGCCGGCAGCGTATTCTGGAAGAACGGCGGAACAGCAGGTTCGCGAAGAAGATGCAGCCTGTCTATAAATGGATGAACAGGTTGTCACTGCCGCTTCATTTTCTGCTGGCATGTGTGATTAATTTCCTGATCGAGCTGGTGTCCCGGCTGTCGTTTTTCGAGGCATGGGACTATATGGTGGGAACGCCGCTTGTGTTTTTGTACAATGCATTTATGATATTTGCCACGTTTTCCATCGTGTATCTGGTGCGGCGAAGGGTGTTTGCCCGGATACTGATCAGTGTGTTCTGGCTCTTCCTGGGAATCTGCAACGGCTATCTTCTGACGAAGAGGGTGACGCCGTTCAATGCCCAGGATTTAAAGGCGCTTTCGGAAGCTCTGGCAGTGTCGCAGAGTTATTTCAATGCGTTTGAGATGGTTATGATCGTGATTGGCGTGGTGGCGCTGATCCTCTGGATTGTGTCCATGTGGCGCAGAGGAGGGCAGTTTACCGGGAAGATGCACAGGGTGATTGCTCTCGGAGGAGTAGTGGTTTCCTTTGGCGCGTGCCTGTGGCTGACCGATGCGGCGATCGACAAGCGTGTGATTTCCAATTATTTCGGAAATATTGCGTTCGCGTATGAGGATTATGGATTTCCTTACTGTTTTTCAGCCAGTCTGTTTAATACGGGAATCAACGAGCCGTCAGGGTACAGTCAGGAGACGATGGATGAGATCAGCAATGGCGGTGAGCTGACGAAGAGCGAGACGGGACGTTCAGCGGATGAGCTGCCGAACATCGTTGTCGTGCAGCTTGAGTCCTTCTTTGATCCGACGGAAGTGGAGTGGCTCAGGTTCTCCGAGGATCCGATTCCGAATCTGAGGAAACTGTTTGACGAGTATTCCAGCGGGTACTTTAAAGTGCCTTCTGTCGGAGCGGGTACGGCGAACACGGAGTTCGAGGTGCTCACCGGTATGAGCATGCGTTTCTTCGGACCGGGCGAGTATCCGTATAAGACATATGCGAAGTTCAATCAGATGGAAAGCGCCGCGACAGCGCTTAAAGCCCTTGGATATGGAGCGGAGGCGCTTCACAACAACGGCGGTAATTTCTACAGCCGCGCACAGGTGTTTAACAAGATGGGATTTGATCACTACACCAGCAAGGAGTTTATGAATATCCTTCAGACAACTCCGAAGGGATGGGCGACGGATGACATACTTGTGCCGAACATCATGGAGTCCATGGACACTACGGAAGGACAGGACTTTGTGTTCACCATCAGTGTGGAGGGACATGGAGAGTATCCTACGGAGAAGGTGCTGGAAGATCCGGAGATCATTGTCAGCGGTGTGGAAGACGAGGGACAGAGGAACGCATGGGAGTATTATGTGAACCTTGTCCATGAGATGGATAAATTCGCAGGAGCGCTGATAGAGGCGATTGAGTCGAGAGACGAGCCGACGGTTGTTGTGTTCTATGGCGATCATCTGCCGACGATGGATCTGGAGGCAGCGGACCTGAAGAGCAAATATCTGTATAATACAAATTATGTGATCTGGGATAATATCGGGCTTGAGAAAAATGATGAAAATGTTGCCGCTTACCAGCTGATTGCGGAAGTGTTTGAACGGCTCGATATCCATTCAGGCACAGTGTTTAATTACCACCAGGAGAGACGTCAGACAAAGGATTATCTGGCGGATCTGGAGCTGCTGCAGTACGATATGATGTACGGTGAGCAGTATGTGTATGAGCAGAGCGGCATCCCGTATGGGGAAGAACATATGGTGATGGGCGTGAAGGACGCGGAGATCACGGAACTGGTGGAACAGTATGACGGCACCTACAGTATATACGGCAATAACTTTACGAAGCAGAGCAAGGTGTATATCAACGGGGAGAAACAGACGACCACATTTATGAATAATACGCGGCTGGATCTGAAAGAGTCGCAGATCAATGACGGCGATACCATTATGGTGGCGCAGGTCGGTTCCAGCAATACGATATTCAGGGAGTCGAAAACGTATCAGTACAGCGGCGGCACGCTGACAGAGATTCCGGCGGATCCGGATGCTCCGGAGAACGGAAGACAGGCGTTCGTCACTGAGGAAGAAGAACAGGAAGAATGACATACAGAGAAGCTGTACAGTATATTTTTGGGATACCGAAATTCACGGAAAAAAATGATGCGCAGCACACGAGGACTTTTCTTAAACTGCTCGGAAATCCGCAGGATAATCTGAAGGTTATCCATGTGGCGGGGACGAACGGGAAGGGGTCCGTGTGCGCGTATCTTGACGGAATGCTCCGTTCGGAAGGCAAACGGACGGGGCTTTTTACATCCCCTCATCTGGTGAAGATCAATGAGAGGATTGCGGTTGACGGAGAGCAGATCAGTGATGAGATATTCTGCCGGGTGTTCGACCGGGTGATGGAGACAGTCAGAGAGATGGAAGAGCGGGGGCTGAAGCATCCGACTTTTTTTGAATTCCTTTTCGGCATGGCGATGACTGCGTTCGCGCAGGCGGGCGTGGAGTATGCGGTGCTGGAGACCGGGCTGGGCGGCAGGCTTGACGCGACAAACGCGGTGGAGCATCCTGCCGTCTGTGTGATTACTTCGATTGGAATCGATCATACCCGCTATCTCGGGGATACGCTGGAGAAAATCGCCGGGGAGAAGGCGGGGATCATCAAACCGGGAGTGCCGGTTTTCTATGCGGAGACCTCGCCGGAGAGTGATGCCGTGATTGAAAAAACAGCGGCGGAAAAGAAGAGTTTCTGTAAAAAAATCGGGAAAGATGCGTACGAAATTCTCGGAATCGAGGACAAACATATTGCATTTTCCTGTGCCAGTGATTATTATGGAAATACCACGTGGAAATTGAATAATACAGCAGTCTGCCAGCCGGGGAACGCGGCGCTTGCCCTGGAGGTGATGCGTTATCTTTTCGGAGAAAACGCACGTCTTGAGAGATGGCGGGATACTCTGTATACACTGAAGTGGGAGGGCAGGATGGAAGAAATTCTGCCGGATGTGTACATCGACGGAGCGCATAATGTCAGTGCCATAGAGGCGTTTGCGGCAAGTGTTCCGGAAGACGGAAAAGGGAATCTTATCCTGTTTTCCGCAGTGGATGATAAGGACTATGAGAAGATGATCGATCTGCTCTGCAGAAAGGTGCCGGCTGAGATGTATGTGGTGACACACATTGACGACCGCCGGGGCGTGGATGCAAAGATCCTGGGGGATATCTTCAGAAAATATACAGATCGGCCGGTTATCGCGGAGCCGTCCGCAAAGGATGCGCTGTCCCGCGTGTTAAAGCAGCAGAACGGACGCCGGGTGTACTGTCTCGGCTCGCTCTATCTGACCGGTATGATAAAAAGTTTGATTCAGGAGGTTATATAGATGCTGGATTACGAAGAAGAACTGAAAAAGTTTAAGCCGAGCCTTGAAGTAGAAGAGATAGAAGACGCAGTATATCAGGAAGACCTTACGGATATGACCGACCTTTTGAAAGAGGCCATGGAACAGCAGAAGAAATAGACGGCAGGAAACTCTGAGAAACTGCGGCAGAAGTTTAGAAAGATAATGGTGGAGACAGATGGACTATACGAAAAAGATCGTATATCAGTCGAACTACTGGTATAATGACGGACTGCGCAAAGCGAATGCGCGCGATATGTCCGGCGCGATTGAATCGCTTCGGAGAAGCCTTCAGTTTAACCGGGAAAATATCGCGGCGAGGAATCTGCTCGGGCTTGTTTATTATGGAATCGGTGAAGTGCCGGAAGCTCTGGTGGAATGGATTATAAGCAAAAATCTGCGTCCGCGTGACAATATAGCGAATTATTTTATCAAGACAGTGCAGGATTCGGCGAATGAGCTGGAGACGATCAATCTTGCGATTAAAAAATTTAATCAGTGTCTCGGCTACTGCCGGCAGAATGGAGAAGACCTTGCGGTGATTCAGCTCAAGCAGGTGGTTTCTTCTCATCCGACATTTCTGAAGGCGTATCAGCTGCTTGCCCTGCTTTACCTTCATACCGGACAGCACACCCGCGCAAGGCAGACACTGAAGACAGCTCGCAGCCTGGACACAAATAACGAGACCACGCTGAGATACCTGCGTGATCTGACTCAGAAGAGAGGAAAACACAGACGGCGGAATGAGAAGCGCAAAGAAGAGGCTGTGGAATACAGTCTCGGAAATGAGACGATCATCCAGCCGAAACACTCCCGGATCAAGGAGATGACGAATCATCTCGCTGTTGCGAATATATTTATCGGGGCTGCGATTGGAGCCGCGATTATCTGGTTCCTCGTGGCGCCGGCTGTGAATCAGTCACAGTCTGAGCGGATGAATGACCAGATGCGGGAGTACAGTGATCAGATCAAATCTCTGGAAGCGCAGGTGAGCGCCCAGACGAGAACACTGGATGACTACCGGGCATCCGGCGCGGAGCTGGAGACGAACACGAATCAGGCGCAGACAACGCAGACAAGTTATGAGAGTCTGATGACGGTATCGGATCAGTACGATGCCGGACAGACGAGCGATGCGGATATGGCGAACACGCTTCTCAATGTGACGCGGGATTCCCTGGGAGAGAGCGGACAGGCCCTTTATGACGAGCTTGCGGCGGAAATTTATCCGGATGCCTGTGATACATTTTTTGTGCAGGGAACCGAAGCCATGGATTCCGGCGATTACGAGACTGCAATGAATGCATTCTATAAGATTCGGTGGATGGACGAAGGATACAATGACGGACAGGCGCTGTTTAATCTGGCTCAGGCATATATGCAGCTGGGAGAGAATGAAAACGCCATCACCTATTTTCAGATGGTGGTTGATAATTACGGAGATTCAGAGTATGCGGCGGAAGCGCAGACGAATCTGGATACGCTGAATCAGGCTGCGGCTGATTCCGGCGAAGATACATCGGGAGATACGGCTGCTGCGGAATAGAAATATACAATGGAGATGCAGATTACGAAAGAGAAGGATATGCGAAAGATGCATATCCTTTTTCTTTTTATGTGACTGTTTCCAAATACAGGTGACAATGAGGAGGAGTAGTATGAAATATCAGGTTCAGGAGAACTGTCTGACCATCTATCTTCCGCGCGAGGTGGATCATCACATCGCGGAGGAGATGAAACGGGAGGCGGACGCGGTGATCGATCGGAATCACATCAAATATGTGATATTTGATTTTGAGAAAACAGACTTTATGGACAGTTCCGGAATAGGGGTTATTATGGGAAGATATAAGACGATCAGCCTGATCGGCGGCGAGGTCTGGGCAGTACATGCCAACGAGCGGATCAGGAAAATACTGATACTGTCAGGAGTGACGAAAATAATGCAGATATATGAGGAGGACAGGTTATGAAAAATACGAATGAAATGGAGATCAGGTTCGACAGCAGATCAGCAAATGAAGGGTTCGCCCGGGTGGCAGTGGCGTCTTTTATGACTCAGCTGAACCCTACGGTGGAAGAGGTGGCGGACGTGAAGACAGCAGTGTCCGAGGCAGTGACGAACGCGATTATACACGGATATGAGAGCGAGATCCGCAAGGTGTGTATCCGCTGCCGTATTGAGGAGAATACATTTCTTGTGGAGGTATGCGACAAAGGGAAGGGGATTGAGAATATCGAGGAAGCCATGCAGCCTATGTATACAACGAAGCCGGAACAGGACCGCTCGGGGATGGGATTTGCATTCATGGAAGCATTTATGGACAGCGTGGAAGTAGAATCCGAACCGGGGAAGGGGACCTGTGTGAGAATGAGGAAAACCGTGGGCAAAGGAAGGGAGATATGGACCACACAATCGCTTTGATCAGAAAATCACACGATGGGGATAAAGAAGCGAGAGAGAAACTGGTAGAGGAAAATGTCGGGCTGGTCTGGTGCGTTGTGAAACGGTTCTACGGAAGAGGTGTGGAGGCGGAAGATCTGTTCCAGATCGGGAGTATCGGTCTGCTCAAAGCGATTGATAAATTTGACCTGTCCTATGATGTAAAATTCTCCACTTACGCGGTGCCCATGATTTCAGGTGAGATTAAGCGGTTCCTCAGGGATGACGGGATGATCAAGGTGAGCCGGTCATTAAAAGAGCTTGCGTACAAGAGCCTGCAGGCAAGGGAAAAACTGACCGCAAGCCTGGGGAGAGAGCCGGCGGTGGAGGAACTGTCCGAGGAACTGGGCGTAGATAAGGAGGAACTGGTACAGGCGATGGAAGCCGGCGGGGAAGTGGATTCCCTGTACCGTCCGATTCATCAGAAAGAAGGAAGTGAGATCCGGCTTCTTGATAAGATTGAAGAAAAGGAGAAGCGGGAGGATAAGATTCTCGATCTGCTTGTTCTCAGACAGCTGCTTGAGACGCTGGACGGCAGAGAGAGACAGCTCATATACCTTCGTTATTTTGCGGATAAAACACAGTCGGAAGTTGGAAAAATTATGGGGATCTCCCAGGTACAGGTCTCAAGGATGGAGAAAAAGATTCTGGAAAATCTTCGAGAACAGAGCCGCTGAGCGAATGGGTACAAGTTGAATGTATACTTTGCGGATAATTCCGGATACTAGTGGATAAATGACAGTATCCGGAAAGGTCAGGTGAAAAAATATGGAAAACGGAAAGAAGAAAATATGGATCTGTCTTATCACAGTGGTGCTTGCAGCTGTTGTGATCGGGCTTCTGTATTATATGAGCACACCGCAGGAGAGCGGCGGAGAGGGATTTCTGATTCGCGGAGAGGAGGTATCCGGTTATGTCCTCTGAGAATCAGACCCTCTATATCAAGGGCAGCCGGGATGTGGAAGTGACGAAGCCGGATGTGACTCTGGGCGATATACTGACCATGGAGTGTTCGGATAAGAAGCTGCTTCCGAAGATAAAGACAATCCGGCTCCTGAAATTCCACGGCGGAAAGCAGCAGAGGTGCGCGGTTTCTGTGCTGAAGATTATCGAGTGCATCCACGGGCAGTTTCCGCGGATCGAGGTGCAGAATCTGGGAGAGACAGACATTATTGTGACATATGAAAATCAGAAGACTCCGGCTTTTATATGGCACATGGTGAAGACGGTATTTGTCGCGGCCGTGACCTTTTTCGGAGCGGCTTTTTCCATTATGGCATTTAATAATGATGTGGATGTGACGCGGATGTTCGGGCAGATCCATGAATTGATCACAGGACAGCAGTCGGACGGATTTACCATTCTTGAAATTACCTATTCTGTCGGGCTGACAGCCGGGATTCTCATTTTTTTCAATCATTTCGGGAAGAGACGGTTTACCGCTGACCCGACTCCGATGGAGATACAGATGAGGCTGTATGAGAATGACATTCAGACAACTCTGGTCGAAACAGCAGAAAGGAAGGGGGAAGAGCTCGATGTGGGCGGAACAGATCCTTCTGGCAGTCATCGGACTTAGCGCCGGCGTGGCGGTTGCGGGCGGTCTTTTTTCTTTTATCGTGGAGCTGGGCGTTGTGGCGGACTTTGCGGATCGGACCCATACCGGCGATAAGATCCTCTTTTATGAGGACTGCACAGCTCTCGGAGGAATTCTCGGCAATCTCTGGTATGTGTTTGACATCCGTATTCCTGCGGGAATATGGGGGCTTGCCCTGTTCGGGCTTTTTGCAGGCATATTTGTCGGATGCTGGGCAATGGCGCTCGCCGAGATACTGAATGTATTTCCGGTTTTCCTGCGGAGGGCGAAGATTGTCCGGTATCTGACTGTTTTTATTCTGAGCATTGCGATCGGGAAAGGGATCGGCGCGTGCCTGTTTTTCGCAAAAGGATGGTGAAGCGGCGCGGTTCTGTCTGGAAAATCTTTACCGATATTATGAAATTGTCATTGATACATGACAAACCGAGCTGTATTCGGTATAATAACAGCATTGGGGGTGCAGAAGAAGAGACAGAAAGGAGAGGCATTCATGCTTCAGATCAGAAATATCTGCAAAGAGTACCGGACGGGGAGTCTGGTGCAGAAGGCTCTTGACGAAGTCAGCCTGAACCTGAGGGATAATGAATTCGTGGCAATTCTGGGACCCAGCGGCTCGGGAAAGACAACGCTGTTAAATATTGTGGGAGGGCTTGACCGGTACGACAGCGGCGATCTGATTATCAATGGAATTTCAACAAAGAAGTATAAAGACAGGGACTGGGACTCCTACAGAAATCATACAATCGGATTTGTGTTTCAGAGCTATAACCTGATCCCGCACCAGACAATTCTTGCTAACGTGGAACTGGCGCTGACTATATCCGGAATCGGAAAGGGAGAGAGGCGGAAGCGCGCCCGGGAAGCACTGGACCAGGTAGGGCTGGGAGAACAGGTGCACAAGAAACCAAATCAGCTGTCCGGCGGACAGATGCAGCGGGTGGCGATCGCCCGCGCTCTTGTAAATGATCCGGATATCCTGCTGGCCGATGAGCCGACAGGCGCTCTGGACAGCGAGACCAGTGTCCAGGTCATGGAACTGTTAAAGGAAGTGGCACAGGACCGCCTCGTTGTTATGGTAACCCACAATCCGGAACTGGCGCAGGAATACGCAACCAGGATCGTGAATTTAAAAGACGGAAAGATCCGGTCAGACAGCGATCCGTTTGAGGTTGACGAGACTCTGATGGAGGAACCGGAGCATAAAAATATGGGGAAGGCTTCCATGTCTTTTCAGACGGCGCTGTCACTGAGTTTTAACAATCTCCGGACAAAGAAGGCCAGAACTCTTCTCACTTCATTCGCGGGCTCCATTGGAATCATAGGGATTGCGCTGATTCTGTCGCTGTCCACGGGGGTGAACGACTATATCGCGCAGATAGAGGAAGAGACGCTTTCCGAGTATCCGCTTCAGATTCAGAGTACAGGATTTGATCTTACATCGATTATGGTAAGCGATGAAGGCACGCAGTCGGGAGAATCAGGGGATATCCATGTGGCCGAGATGGTTACGGATATGTTCTCAACCATGGATTCGAATGATCTGGAGTCACTGAAAACATTCCTTGACAGCGGGGAGAGTGGAGTTGAGGAATATACGAACGCAGTGGAATACTCCTACAATGTGGTGCCGCAGATCTATAAAATAAACGGGGACGAGATACGGAAAGTGAATCCGGATCAGTCATTTGAACCTCTTGGAATCGGCACGTCGGATTCCAGCGTGATGTCCTCCATGATGAATACGAATGTCTTCTATGAGATGCCGGAAAACACGCAGCTTTACGAAGGACAGTATGATGTGAAGGCGGGAAGATGGCCGGAAAAATATAATGAATGTGTCCTTGTGCTGACGCCAGGAGGCAGTGTCAGTGATTTCATGCTCTACACAATGGGGCTTCGGGATCCGCTGGAACTGGATGAAATGATTCAGCAGTTTGTCGACAACGGAGAAGTAGATGTCCCGGAGAATACAGATACCTATACATATGATGATATTATCGGGATTACATTCCGGCTTGTAAACAGCGCGGACTGTTATCAGTATGACAGCCAGTATGGTGTCTGGACAGACAAGACCGGTGATGAACAGTACATGAAAAATCTGGTGGAAAACGGGGAAGAGCTGACGATTGTCGGTGTGGTACAGCCGTCAGAGGACGCCAATGCGTCTGCTTTGAGTACGGGAATCTGTTATCCAGCTTCTCTGACCCGTCATATTGCGCAGCAGGCAGAAGAATCCGAGATCGTAAAGCAGCAGATGGCGGATCCGGATACCAATGTGCTGACAGGGGAAGCTTTCGGCGAGGAGTCAGATCAGAGCGGGACAGATATGGAGTCCCTGATCACAGTGGATGAGTCGAAGATACAGGAGGCATTCGGGTTTGACGCGAGCGCGTTATCCTCACTGTCAGATTCCTTTGATTTTACAAGTGCATTTCAGTCAGCGGGGAATTCTCTGGACCTGTCGGGTCTGGTTGACTTAAGCGGAATCTCGGTAAACCTTCCGGATATGCCGCAGATGGATCTGGGCGATCTTCTGGGAAGCCTTGACGTGAATGTATCTGCGGACGGGATGGCAGATCTGGCATCCGGCCTTCTGGAAGGATATCAGGCTTACGCACAGTCTCACCCGGAGGCAGATTTCTCCGGGCTCCAGGAAGACTTTCTGACCTACCTGGGAACAGACAGTGCAAAGGAGATTCTGAGGAGCAATATCGCTGATATTATCCAGTCGGCGGGCGGTGTGACTGTGACGGAAGAACAGCTCCGCCAGATGATCACGGAAATCATGACCGGATTTCAGCAATATGTTAATGAAAACGGTTATACGGATGCGTCAAAATTCGACGAATACCTGATCGAGTACCTGCAGACAGCTGGCGCCCGGGAGATATTAGGAAAATGGGCGGATCAGCTCTTTGCCGGCCTGACGGAAAATATCTCCATCCTGCCGGATCAGCTTGAAAAACTGGCAAGTGAACTGGCAGCGGGCTATCAGACATACGCGAAGGAAAACGGGCTTGCGGACCCGTCCATAATGGATGACTATTTCATTGACTATCTGGGAACCGAGGACGGGAAAAGCAGATTGACGGCAGGACTCTCAGCCATGATTGATATGGATGGTCTGGAGCAGCAGATATCGTCCGCGATGGGAAGTTATATGCAGAGCGCGGCTTCCGCCTACGGAAGCGCCATCGGTACAGCTTTAGAGAGTCAGATTTCTTCCGCCATGCAGCAGGTGATGAACCAGCTCGCATCCGGTATGCAGGGCGCCATGTCCCAGATGATGACTCAGGTGGGGAATAGCCTTCAGAATGCGGTCAGCATTGACTCAGATGCATTTGCAGAAGCATTTCAGATGAATATGTCCGGGGAGCAGTTCGCGGAGCTTATGATGTCCATGGGATCAGCGCAGAACGCCACCTATGAGAATAATCTGAGTGCATTCGGTTATGTGGACTTCGATGTGCCGAGTGGAATCGATATCTATCCGAAAGACTTTGAGAGTAAAGAGGAAGTTGTGAGGATTCTTGACGATTACAACAGCCGCATGGAGGCAGAAGGAAAAGACGAGCAGGTGATCACTTATACAGACGTAGTCGGGACACTGATGTCATCCGTGACAGAGATTATCGATATCATCAGCTATGTACTGATTGCGTTTGTGGCAATCTCACTTGTTGTTTCTTCGATTATGATCGGAGTAATTACTTATATCAGTGTGCTGGAACGAAAGAAAGAGATCGGTATCTTAAGAGCGATCGGAGCGTCCAAGGGGAATATCTCTCAGGTGTTTAACGCGGAGACTTTCATCATTGGTCTGTGCGCAGGTCTGATCGGTATCCTTCTTACCCTGCTTCTGCTGATTCCAGGCAATGCCCTGATTCATTATCTGGCGGGGACAACAGATGTAAACGCGGTTCTTCCGGTGAGACCGGCGCTGATCCTGATCGCGCTGAGTGTGGTGCTCACCCTGATCGGAGGACTGATCCCGTCGAAAAAAGCAGCGAAGAGCGATCCTGTGACAGCGCTGCGGACGGAGTAAAAGGAAAGTCGCTATTTTGCGCAATAACATTTCCGTTGGAAGTAAGTGTGTACGGAAGCGGGCGGAGTGTTATCGAAGAGGAATTCTGAGTTCCGGGAAGGTGTGTTTCGTGTTCCGGCAAAAGTCACACTCCACACACCTTTCCGGACTCAGAAAGATCTCTTCAAATCGTCCGCTCCGCTTCCTGCGCATTCCCTTTCGGAAATGTTCTCCGCAAAACAGGCGGTGAAACCGTAAAGCGGCGCGGCTTGAAGTCTTTCACATACGTAAGACTCACAGGCCGCGCTGTTTTAGTTTACGGTTTGGAATATTTATGTTATAGTTTAAAAAATAGAGATTATAGTTTAGAAAAGAGACGGCGCGGATTCCTGGCGCTCATTTTCATCAGGAAGGTTGGGGGAATATGTCATTCAATGAAGCAAAGAGAGAATCTATCCGGAAATACATGCTTGATAAAATTCGATGCGGTGATCGGAATTTTATGAAGAAAACTGCGGAGAATTTCGCAGTTTCAGAGACTACTGTGCGCCGTTATATCCGGGACTGTATGGATAAGGGACTCATACAGACAGATGAGGACTCGCCGACAGGGTTCAGACTGAAGACCGATATGGCTCAGTGGCAGCTGGAGAATGACGGAACGCTCGAAGAGGATACTCTTTATTGGAAATATATCCATCCGTATCTGGAAAGCTGTCCGGAGAATGTTCGGGATATCTGGAGTTACGCATTTACTGAAATCATGAATAATGCGATTGAACATTCCGGTGGTGAAAAGATCAGTTTTATGATTAGGAAAGACTGCCTGTATACGGAGATTTCTATTGTTGATAATGGAGTAGGAATTTTCAGAAATATCCGGAAATACGCAGACGAAAAACTGGGAATAAAACTGAATGCAGAGCAGGCGGCTCAGGAACTGTATAAAGGAAAACTGACAACAGATCCGAAGGCGCACTCGGGTGAAGGGATTTTCTTTGTCTCGAAAATGCTCTCGGAATTTGCTGTCTGGTCAGAGAATACAGTGTACACTTACGGCTGTGATGACGGGGACAGATTCGCACAGTCGCATCTTACTTCGTATTATACAAAAATGAAGGAGATAGGGACCATGGCTGTAATGAAGTTGGAGAATGAATCCAGGCGCATATCAAAAGATGTATTCGATGAGTTTGCGCCTCTGGAGAAGGGATTTGTCAGAACATTGATTCCCATGCGTGAGATGTGTCCGCTGGGAGAACCGGTAGCAAGGTCACAGGCAAGACGTATTCTGCGCAGGCTGGAGCAGTTTCAGGAGATTATATTTGATTTTCAGGGAATTAATTTTATGGGACAGGGATTTGCGGATGAGGTGTTCCGCGTGTTTCAGAACCGGTACCCGGATATTGACATGAAGGCTGTCAACGCAAATGCGGATGTACAGGGCATGATCCGGCATGTGAGACAGCGGATGGCGGAAGAGCGGCAGTTGCCGGATGAGTGACAGATTGAGAGAGGGAAGACGATGGAGTTACGGGTTCTTAAATATTTTTTGACAGTAGCAAGGGAAGAGAACATAACGAAAGCGGCGCAGATCCTTCATATTACGCAGCCAACGCTCTCGCGGCAGCTTATTCAGCTGGAAGAGGAGCTGGGGGTGAAACTGCTGAAGCGGAGCGGCCATCATGTATATCTTACGGATGACGGTCTGCTTCTGAAGCGGAGGGCTCAGGAGATCACAGAACTTGCAGAGAAGACGGTAGATGACTTCCTGCACAGAGACAGTGAGATTGCCGGGGAGATTGCGATTGGAAGCGGCGAGTATAAGGCGTCCCGTGTCCTTACTGACCTGATGGCGGAGTTTCAGAAGGAGTATCCGCTGGTGCGCTACCGGGTATTCAGCAGTGATTCTGACAATATTAAAGAACAGATCGAGCGAGGGCTGCTGGATATGGGACTTCTGATGGAGCCGGTTGATATCAGCAAGTATGATTTTGTTCGGATTCCGGAAGAGGAAGTATGGGGCGTGCTCGTGCGTGAGGATATGGAACTCGCGAAGAAGGAATATGTGGTTCCTGAAGATCTGGTGGACTTACCGCTTATTATGACGCGGCGGGAGATGATGCAGAACGAGCTCGTGCACTGGTTCGGGGAATATGCGGAACAGCTTGAGATTATGGGAGGAGGGAACCTCCTGTACAATATGGCGGCAATGGTCAGGAGTGGAATCGGCATTGTGATCACGCCCATGCTGGAATGCAGTTATGAAGGACTCAGGTTCGTGCCTCTGCGTCCGGGGATACGGAGCGGGATCGTGCTGGTCTGGAAAAAGGCACAGATGTATTCTGCAGCTGCGAGAAAATTTATCGAGTTTATCAGGAAAAAAGATTTTTAAAGAAGATGCGTCACAGTGTGAACCATAATAAAAAGCTGCCCCGGTGTGAGCAGCTTTTTCATTTTACAGGAAACTTCCAGAGAAACCGGAACAGGAACAGCAGCATCAGGAGTATCCAGGAGAATCCTTCAGCGTAGGCGATTACCGTTGTGCCGAAGAGGGATACGCATGTATAGGAAATAAAGATTCTGCACAGCAGCGCGGCAATTCCCGCCATGCTGGAATATACCACGTCCCCGATTCCTTCTATGTGCCCGCGGATTGCGTTTGCCAGGCCGTAGAAGATATAGAAAACAGCAAAGTGCCGGAAGAAATCCCTTCCGATTTCAACAGTGGCGGCGGACGCTCCGAAAAGCGCGATGAGGTGTCCGCCCATTGGGATGACCAGGAAGGTCATCAGAAGGGACACACCGGTCATCAGAACCGTTCCGACAGCAAGTATTCTGCGCGAACGTGCCGAGTCTCCGGCGCCGTAACTCTGGGCAGTCAGCGTGGAGATACCGGACCCAAGGTTCAGGATGGGGAGAATCACGATGGAGTCCACCCGGTATGCTGTGGTGATAGCGGCGACCGTCTGGCTGCCGAAACCGTTCATGAAATTCTGAAGGATCAGGTTTCCGAAGGCATTGACGCAGGACTGGACTGTCGGGGGCAGGCCAAGACGAAGCCCCGCGATCAGGACAGCGTGGTCAAACAGCCCATCCTTTATGTGAATGCAAAGGAGCGCGTACTTGCGGGAACCATAGAGGATCAGGTATACGGTCATCGCGATTTGAGATGCAACAGTGGCGATCGCCGCACCGGTAACATTCCATCCAAGGACCGCAACCAGCAGGATATCCAGCACAACATTTACAACAGAGGAAATGAGCACGGCAAAAAACGGCGCGCGGCTGTCACCCAGTCCACGCAGGGCGGCAGAATATACATTATATACGGCAAGAAACGGGATGCCGAGGAAGATAATCTGCAGATAGTTCAATGCCAGGGAAAATATATCTTCCGGAGTGTTCATCAGGCGAAGCAGTGCAGGGGCGAAGAAAATGCCGATGATTGCCGCGGCGAGGAAGACTGCTCCCAGCAGAATGGAAAATGTGGAGAGGATCTTCGGATAATCTTCAGTATCTCCGCTCCCATATCTCTGCGCGAACAGGATAGCCAGCCCGAGAGTGAATCCGGTGATGGCGAGAAGATAGAAATTGATAATACTTGTCGTCCCTCCGACAGCGGCAAGCGATGTCTCACCGTTTACATTCCCCACAACAAAGGCATCGACCCAGTTGTAGAGCTGCTGCAGGATGCCGCTTAAAATCAAAGGGGCGCTGAAAGCAGCCAGCTGCGCTGCAATCTGTTTTGTAGATATTCCAGTGTTTTTCGTTTCCATTTCATTGCCTCCAGTAATGGATTACGGAACTGACATTATCACGAATCAGAGAAAGCGTCAAGTTGCCCCGGAGGGAGTATTCCGCTATTTAGTTGATCAGGTTGGCTGACTTTTGGAGACGATATTTCCGAAAACAGGGGATCATTCTAAGACGTGTTCTACTGAGGTTGAGGGTATGGGCAGGCTTCCGCTCCAGGGCCTAAGTGAATCTAAAAAGTTCCGGACATGGACTAAATGCAAGGACAGACGGCGAGCAACTCACTTCGCTCAGACAATCTCGCCGTCTGCCCTGACGTCCATGTCCAGAACTTTAAGATTCACTACTACAGCATGTTTTCGGGGATGATCAGCATGCAGAGAAAAGAAGGCGTGTACATGATTCCGAAAACGCTTCCTGTTTTGTTTACATCCGGTGCGGAGGACCCGGTGGGAAACTTCGGCAAGGGTGTGTGGAAAGTTTATGAGAAATATCGGGCAGCAGGGATACAGGACGTAAGTCTGCGTCTGTATACGGGCGACCGCCACGAGATTCTCAATGAGACGGACCGGGAACAGGTGTATCAGGATCTGCTGGAATGGCTGGAAGAGCACAGAAAACAGAAATAGACAGTTGGTTAGAGATATCAGAGATGCCGTGCAAATGCGGCATCTTTTATTGCAATTAAAACTCTGTGGTGCTACAATTTTCAAAGTGACAGTTCGGTCATACGGCTCGGACTAAACTGTTATAAGATAGACGTTGCTTATAAAGAAAGGACGTCGGAATGAGAATGGAGGGAAAATATGTTTGATCCAAACAGTACATTTCTATTTATCCTTGCGGGGCTGGTGATTCTTTTCGTGATTGCACAGTCTGTTTTTTTCCTCGTCAGGGCATGGCGGAGAGGAAAAGCGCTGGGGATGGATATGAAACAGATGAGAAAGACGATTATTTCTACGGCGATCTTTACATTCGCGCCGGCTGTGTCCATCCTGCTGGGTGTAATTACACTGGCACAGTTCCTGGGGCTTCCGCTGCCGTGGCTGCGGCTGAGCGTCATCGGAGCTATTACTTACGAGCTTCCGGCCGCGACAACAACAGCAAACGCTCTGGGGATTACGGTATTATCTGAGACGATAACGGATCCGAAGGTGTATACAGCGATCGCGTGGGTAATGACCCTTGGAATTTTCCCGGGGCTGATCTGGGTACCGCTTTTTATTAAAAAGATCCAGGGAGGTCTGATGAAGATTAAGCAGAAGGACAGCAAGTGGGGAGACATCCTGATGACCGCGCTGTTCCTCGGAATGATCTCAGCTTTCCTGGGTATGGTATTTGCAGATATCAGGAGTGGTCTTGCGGGCTGGATTCCGATATTCGTACTTTTGTTTTCCGCGTTTGTCATGGGAATCTGCGGTCTGCTTGTAAAGGTCTGCAAAATGAAATGGCTTGAAAATTATGCACTGCCCATCAGCATGCTTTGCGCCATGGCGTTTGCGGTAGTGATTACGCCGATGATTGTATAGTGACGGGAGGAAGATAAGATATGAATACGAATACAAACAGACAGGGCAGAAGTTATGAAGATATGACCCACGTGTACGGAAGGATCTGGATCCTGAGCGCTCTGGGAATGATTTTCGCATACCCGATTATCACATGTATTTACTATGATGCCTGGCCGGGAATTGTACCTGTGTTAAAGGGACTGATCGGTGTGGCGCCCATTTTCTGGACCGTAGGACTGATCGAGGTTCTGACATTTGTGCCGATGCTGGGAACAGCAGGATCTTATCTGGCATTCGTGACGGGCAACCTGACGAATCTGAAAGTTCCGGCAGCTCTGACTGCGATGGAGAATGCACGTGTGAAACCGGGAACTGACGAGGGGGAAGTGATCTCCACGATCGCTGTGGCGACATCGTCTATTGTTACCACTGTGATTATCGCTGTTGGGGTAGCGCTTCTTGTACCTCTGACACCGATCCTGAACTCGCCTACATTGAAACCTGCCTTTGACAATATCCTTCCGGCGCTGTTTGGAGGACTGGCGGTAGTGTATGTGAGCAAGAACTGGAAGATATCAATTGCACCGCTGGTATTTATGGTGGTGCTGTTCCTGCTCGTGCCGTCTCTGTCCGGCTCGGTAGGCGTACTTGTGCCGGTAGGCGCAATCATTGCCATTGCCGCGGCAAGAATTTTATATAATAAAGGGATGCTTTGAAAGGGGACTGAGTGTGTTGATCATTTTATATGTGATTGTGGCAGTCATTGTATTATTCCTGGCGGTACTTCTGATCCGGGCTGCCATGTATAAACCGTATGATGAGCTGAAGCCTTCGGGAGAAAAGGTGATTCTCAACGAGGAGAAAATTGTGTCGGATATGGTGGAAATGATCCGCTGTAAGACAGTGTCATATAATGATGAGAAACTGATTAATAAGGAAGAGTTCAGAAAATTCCAGGAACTGCTTCCAAAGCTGTATCCGCTGGTGCACGGAATATGTCCGAGAGAGTTCGTGGGTGTAAACGGGATGCTGTATCACTGGAAGGGAAAAACTTCCGAGGAACCAGTTGTGCTGATGTCTCATTACGATGTGGTTCCTGTGGAGGAGAGTCTCTGGGAGAAACCTGCCTTTGAAGGGATCGTGGAGGACGGTGTGATCTGGGGCAGAGGAACTCTGGATACGAAGGGGACTTTCTGTGGGATTATGGAAGCGGCGGAGAAGCTGATTGCAGAAGGGTTTGTACCGGAGCATGATATCTATTTCGCTTTCTCCGGTCAGGAGGAGATTAACGGGCCGTCCTGCCCTGCTATCGTCGATCTGTTTGAGAAAAGAGGAATCCGTCCTGCTCTGGTGGTTGATGAGGGCGGCGCTGTAGTAGAAAACGTGTTCCCGGGAGTAGACCGGGAGTGCGCTCTCATCGGCATTGCAGAGAAAGGACTGGCAAACTTTGAGTTTAAGGCTAACAGCGGCGGCGGTCATGCCTCCATGCCACCGGTTCATACGATTGTAGGAGAACTGGCCCAGGCGGTTGTAGATGTAGAAAAACATCCGTTTCCGCGCCAGCTGACAAAGCCTGTCAGAGAGATGCTGGATATTCTCGGGCGGCATTCAGGGTTTGCCTACAAGATTCTGTTCGCTAACATGTGGTGTATGGAGCCCCTTTTTGACAAGGTGTGCAGAATGTCCGGGGGTGAGCTGAACGCTATGATGAGAACTACCTGCGCTATGACAAAAATGCAGGGCGGGAAGGCGTTCAACGTGATTCCGCCTGCAGCCTCCGTAGGCATGAATCTGCGCCTTCTTGGGAAGGATACGGTGGATTCTGCCAAAGCATATCTGGAGAAGGTGATCCACAATCCTAAGATTGAAGTATCCGTCTTTGAGGGAAGAAATCCTTCCGCAGAGTCTGATACAGACTGTAAAGAATATACCCGCCTGTGTCAGGCCATAGCAGATACCTGGACAGAGGCGATTGTGTCTCCGTACCTGATGATGGCGTGCAGTGATTCCTGGCATTACTGCAGAATTACAGATCATGTCTATAAATTCTCTGCGATGAAGCTTTCAAAAGAGGAACGGGGAATGATTCATGGGAATAATGAGAGAGTTCCGATTAAGACTTTGGTGAAGACAGTAGAATTCTATGTGCGGCTGATGGAAAAGTGCTGAGCAGCTATTTAGTTAATCAGGTTCGCTGACTTTTAGGGGCAATATTTCCGAAAACAGGAGAGCATTCTAAAACGTATTCTGCGGAGCCGGAGGGTATGTTCAGGGCTCCGCTCCAGGGCCTAAGAGAATCTAAGAAGTTCCGACCATGGACTAAATGCAAGGACAGCCGGCGAGCAACTCGCTTTGCTCAGACAATCTCGCCGTCTGTCCTAACGTCCCTGCCCGGAACGTCAAGATTCACTAAGACCCTTCCGAAGTCACCCTGCCCACATCCTCCGGCTCCGCAGAAAGGTTCTCGAAATGGGGCCTGTTTTCTGCTTTATCGGCTGGGAAAGTCATCGAATGATCAACTGAGAAAAAACAGAGGCGC
>DXGZ01000012.1 GCA_019113645.1 Candidatus Mediterraneibacter vanvlietii
TCTGTAATTGCATTATATAATACGAACAAATGTTTGTCAACAAAAATCGAACATATTTTCGTAACAAATGTTTGCTTTTTCATTTTCCATATGGTAGTATAATATAAGGATAATCTGATCGGAGGATATTATAAAATATTATGGCACAGGGTAAGATAAGCAAAAAACAACAGGAAATTCTTGAATATATCAAATCACAGATTCTTGAGAGAGGATTTCCGCCGGCTGTCCGTGAGATCTGCGAGGCAGTCAACCTGAAGTCCACTTCTTCTGTCCACTCTCATCTTGAGACACTGGAGAAGAACGGATATATCAGAAGGGATCCTACCAAACCAAGGGCAATTGAGATTCTGGACGATAATTTTAATCTGACGCGCAGGGAGATGGTCAATGTACCGATTATCGGTCAGGTGGCTGCGGGACAGCCGATTCTCGCTGAGCAGAATATTGAAGACTACTTCCCTATTCCGGTTGAGCGCATGCCGAACAAGCAGACTTTCCTCTTAAAAGTAAAGGGTGAAAGCATGATAAATGCAGGTATCCTTGACGGTGACCTCGTTCTTGTACAGGAAGAAAAGACAGCTTCTAACGGGGATATGGTCGTTGCGCTGATCGATGATGGTGCGACGGTGAAGACATTTTATAAGGAAGAAGGCGTGATCCGGCTTCAGCCAGAGAATGATTTCATGGATCCGATTATTGTACACGATGTTTCGATTCTCGGAAAAGTAATCGGTGTGATGAGATTCTTCTGAGATAAATAAATGACAGAAATGATCTCCAATGGATTTCATTTCTGTCATTTTATTTCCATACCGATTATTTCTGTGCAGAACGGCTGCCGGCAAATGAGTTCAGCTCGTCTATGCTTATATCTTTTCCATCCTTCCAGATACGCTCCAGATCATAGAACAGGCGGTTTTCCTTATCAAACACATGGATGATGATATCGCCAAAATCAAGCAGCACCCAGCTCGATGAGGAGTGCCCTTCCCTCTGGCGGAGATGATATCCTGCCTTGTGGAGTTCCTCTTCTACGTTGTCTACGAGCGCGTTTACCTGGCTGTCGCTGTTCCCGTTCGCAATAATGAAATAGTCAGCCAGAACAGAGATTCCGGTGATATCGATGATTTTAATATCCTCTCCTTTTTTGTCACTGAGTGCATTGTAGGCAATGCGTGCCATTTCCTTTGACTGATTCATTTTCAGCCTCCTCTCTGCTGTTATTTGTTATAAAAATTATACGTGCTGACAGACATTGGGTCAACTGCTTTTCCGCCGTCGCTCAGATAGCGGACAGTCCTTCCGGCAGCAAGACAGACAGCCCTGTCAATGTCCTGAAAGACGATCCCCCGGATTTCCTCAAGTCCGGGGATGATTTTACGGTTTGGCTCGATATAATCTGCGATATAAATGATTTTCTCGAGAAGCGTCATATCCGGACGTCCTGTTGTGTGATAGGTGATGGCATCCAGAATTTCCGGATCCTTTATTCCGTATTCATGCCGGGCCAGGTAAGCTCCGAGCTTTGCGTGGATGAGTGCAGGCATGGCCTGTTCACTCTCTGTCAGAGTGATCCCCTTTTTCTTACACATTTTCATCTGGTCTTTGACAGAACCGTATTTCGCGCAATCATGGAGAAGTCCGGCAGTCAGCGCTTTTTGCAGGTCAGCGTGATAACACATGGCCAGTGAACCTGCTGTATACATGACTCCCACAGTGTGTTCCATGCGCTCTTTCTTTAATTTTTTTGAGAGATCCTTGCGGATCTCCAACAGTTCTTCTGTCATTGCTGTTCACTCCTTTGAATCTGCTGTATCTGATGACAGGGAAGGTGTCCGGTAAAGCTGGTGCTTCGTAATATAATCAGCAACGCAGTCGGGAACCATGTAGCGCAGGCTTAATCCCCTTTCCGCGCGCCTTCGGATCGTGGTCGAAGAAATCTCTACAAGAGGAGCCTGAAGCAGATCGATCCTGGCATTGTATCTTGCGCGCAGATATCGGATCTGGGACCACATACTGTCTGCGTCCTTATCATCCCGCATGGCGGCAAGGATCGTGCATGTGGGGAAAATCTCACGAAAGTATTTCCATTTTTCAAACGAGAACAGAGAGTCCGCACCAAGGATGAAATAAAACTCATCCTCCGGGTACATCCGGTTGAATTCACGCATTGTACTGTACGTATAAGAGTGCTCTTCTGCTGTTGCCTCGTAAAGGTTTACCTTGAAATAAGGTACATCTTCTGTAGCGAGTTCCACCATGTCGATCCTGTGGTGAAGCGCAGGTCCGGTTTCATCCGTCACCTTGTGAGGGGGATTCCCGTTTGGAAGATACCAGATTTCATCGAGATTAAAATTTTCATAGGCAAACTGTCCCAGCAGCAGATGTCCGATGTGAATCGGATCGAATGTGCCGCCCATAATACCGATCTTCATAAATAATACCACCTGAGAACAAACTGATTATACTGCTGTGCATGCTACAGCGGAAGCATGATCTTTTTCTTATCGTCTTTTCCTTCCCGGTAGAGAACGATTTTCTTTCCGATTACCTGAACGATCTGGGATCTGGTGCGCTCTGCGATGATTTCAGCCAGTTCGCGGGGATCATCCGCGCAGTTGTTCAGAACGCTGATTTTAATGAGTTCGCGTGCTTCCAGCGCTTCGGAGATCGCTTCGGTAAGTCCCGGAGACATGCTTGATTTGCCGATCTGGAAGATCGGATCTATCTTCATTGCAAGGCTTTTTAAATACGCTCGCTGTTTTGTCGTCATATGTCTGGTTCTCCTTTTTGTTTCTTATTTGTAATAATCAAACTGGAGGCCGTACATTCTTACGGTATCTCCCTCCTGGATTCCTTTGGCTTCCAGTTCTTCCAGAATGCCGGTTTCTTTTAAGAATTTCTGGAAAAAGGCAAATCCTTTTTCAGAGTCGAGGTTCGTGTATCCGAGCATTTTCTCGATCTTCGGACCCTCGACAACGTACATTCCGTCTTCCACTTCTACTGTGTATGGAAGTTCCTCGTAGATGAGTTCATCTTCCGGGAAATACTCCTGCTCGAAAATAACAGGCGTGCTGTCCATGTTCTCCAGCTCTCTGCTCACGTAGTACAGAAGCTCGGAGATTCCCTTTCCGGTAGCTCCGGAAATCGGGAATACACGGATTCCCTGGGGCTCAAATTCGTCTTTCAGGCGCTTCAGGCTGTCGTTCTCTTCATCGAAGATCAGATCCGTCTTATTTGCCGCGATCACCTGCGGACGCCTGGCAATCTCCGGGTTATATGCCTTTAACTCTTCATTGATCTTGTAAATGTCATCCACAGGGTCACGTCCTTCTGTTCCGGCCGCATCAACCATGTGTATCATCAGTTTGGTACGCTCGATGTGGCGAAGAAATTCATGTCCCAGGCCGACCCCCTCTGATGCGCCCTCGATCAGACCCGGAATATCCGCCATGACAAATCCTTTCGCACCGTCCAGGTCAACGACTCCGAGATTCGGCGTCAGTGTTGTGAAATGGTAGTTTGCGATCTTCGGTTCCGCGTTTGTGACTCTGGAGAGAAGGGTTGATTTTCCTACATTTGGAAAACCGACAAGTCCTACGTCAGCGATTACTTTCAGTTCCAGATTCACTTCCAGTTCCTGTGCAGGCTGGCCTGGCTGAGCGTATTTCGGCACCTGCATGGTCGCGGTTGCAAAATGCTGGTTCCCCAGACCGCCTTTTCCGCCTTTTAATACAACCTGGCGGCGGTTCTCTCCGGACATGTCGGCAATGACTTTTCCGGTTGTCGATTCCTTGATTACCGTGCCTTCAGGTACATAGAGAATGAGATCTTTTCCGTCTTTTCCGTGGCAGCGGCGTTTTCCGCCCGGTTCTCCGTCACCGGCGGCGTATTTCCTTCTGTGGCGGTAATCAGAGAGTGTGTTAAGTCCCTCATCGACCTCAAAGATCAGGTCTCCGCCGCGTCCGCCGTCCCCGCCGTCAGGTCCGCCGTTCGGCACATATAATTCTCTTCGGAAACTGCAGTGTCCGTCTCCGCCTTTTCCGGAACGTATATAGATTTTCGCTCTGTCTGCAAACATAATGGACTCCTTTTGTTACTGTTAGCATTGTAGTGTACAAAAGCCCCAGACCTTCTGAAAGTCTGGGGCTTATCTGATTATTCAGCTACCGGGTAGATAGAAACCTGTTTTCTATCTCTTCCTTTTCTTTCGAATCTGACTACGCCGTCAACAAGTGCATACAGAGTGTCATCTCCGCCGCGTCCTACATTCACACCCGGGTGAATTTTTGTTCCGCGCTGTCTGTAGAGGATGTTTCCGGCTTTTACAAACTGTCCGTCAGCTCTCTTTGCGCCCAGTCTCTTAGACTCGGAATCACGTCCGTTCTTTGTAGAACCAACTCCCTTTTTATGAGCAAAAAACTGAAGATTCATTTTCATCATGGTTCTTACACCTCCTTGAAAATAATGTCAATGTATGGTTCATAATCACTGCTGTCTTCTATCTCTTCCAGACCAAGAATCATGGAATTCAGCAGAAGTCCGGCATCGTGTGACGGAGGATTCTGAAAACGGTAAACAATGGATCCGGTCTCTTCTTCCGTTACACAGCTCGTCTGATCATCGGTAAAATGTTCAATCGAGTTAATGGTATTGATGACGAGGGCTGAAACAGCTGCGCAGACGATATCCCTGCCGGATTCGTCATATGCTGCATGTCCTTCCACGTCAAATCCCATATAATCATGCCTTCCGGTCTTATAAACGGTTACCCTAATCATACCGGGCACGGATTAAGCGTTGATCTTGTCGATCTTAACTGCTGTATACTGCTGTCTGTGTCCGTTTTTCTTATGGTATCCAGTTTTTCTCTTATACTTGTAAACGACAACTTTTTTACCTTTGCCGTCACCGATTACAGAAGCTGTAACTGTTGCTCCTTCGACTGTCGGATTACCAACGACAAGCTTGTCATTGCTTACTGCAAGCACCTGGTCGAATGTATAAGTCTCTCCAGCTTCAACACCAAGTTTTTCTACTTTAATGATATCGCCTTCAGCTACTTTGTACTGTTTACCACCTGTTGCTATAATCGCGTACATATGGCACCTCCTATTATCATTACTCGC
>DXGZ01000057.1 GCA_019113645.1 Candidatus Mediterraneibacter vanvlietii
GTCTCTGCTTTTAGTCCGTCCCCGGAACTCCTTAGTTTCCCTTATCCCCTGGAGCGGAAGCCGCCCACAATCCCCCTCCCGGCAGAATACGTCTTGTAAATCCACTCTGTTTTCGTCCGATTTGAAACCGGTAATTATTGAACTAAATAGCGGTAAAGTTGTGCTTTAGTTTGCCTGGCGCAGCTCGATATCTCCCATCTCTGCCCGGAAAGTGATGTTTTTTCCGCTGTCTGTGGAGGTCTGATATGAGTGTTCGAAGAGATCGTTTTCTAATACGTGTCCGGGCATGCTGTCCGGGATGCTGACATCCCCGTAATCATTATAGAGGTCGATGCTGTACTGGGTGAGGTCATCGTGGATGGACAGTTCTGTGTCGCCGTATTCGTTGACTCCGGTCAGTGTCTCGATTCCGGAGACATCAAGGATGAGACTTCCCATCTCTGCGGTGAGGTCTGCGTTCCGGATCGTCATGTTTTCAAGTTCGCTGTCTCCGAAGTCGTTGACCAGTACGAGGGAGACTGTTTCTATATCTTCTGCGGTCAGGCTCCCGGAATCTAATTCCAGTTCCATTTCTTCGGAACGGCAGTTCTTCAGGTCCAGATCCCCGAATTCCACTGTGACATTCATGGAGTCTGAGGCCAGGTTCTCCGCGGACACATCTCCGAAGCGGTTTGTGATCTCTGTTCCGGTCAGCCGGGTGTTATCAGGGAGATAGAGCTGGACTGCGGGATTGGAAATCGCTTCTGTAAGATCGGTTCCAAAGAGATGGAAGCCATTGTTGGATACAGCACCCTGTGTAAAGTAGAACGTACCGTTCCGGACTTCCCATTCCGGCTCGCTTCCAGAGCCGTCCAGCAGGTATTCCAGATAGCAGTTTCCGTCATTGGATGGGAGGATTTCAAGATCTCCTTCATCGATTACAATCTCCATATCCGTAAACGGATCGATCTGTGTTTTATCCAGCTGGTGCGGAGCCGGGGTATCTGACGAAGAGAGAACTCCGGAACGGGTGATCTGAAGACCGGGAAATCCGCCGGCAGCGAGCCCGGCTCCGGTCAGGACAATACCTGCGGCAATGCAGCATGCGGATACGATTAAGACTTTCTTTGTAACAGGCTTCATTTTTTACGTCCTCCTTTCATTGCTTTTGCGAGGCCTTTTGAAATTTTTGTTATAATAAACCGGAAGAGCAGGATGGCACCATAAGCGATCAGTACTCCGAATCCGGTGAAGATAAGCCCCATTCCTGCATTGCAGAGTGTGTCGCCGACTGAGCGGAAGATGAGAAATCCGCTGCTGACCAGTGTGACGATTCCGCCGGCAGTGAGGCAGATTGCGCAGAGGACAATACAGAACAGGATAATCCCGACCACTGCGACCGCTGCGAGAACTAGGATGGCGACAGCCAGAGCCAGCGGGAGAGCCACGGGCGCCGCGCAGACGGCGAGGATGCCGATCCATATGGCGGAAAGACCGCGTTTCACGCTCTTCGGCGGTTTGCTGGCATTTTCGGCTGCAAGATCCATGATCAGTGATTTTGCAGCGTCCTCCGGACTGCCGAGATCGCGGATTGCCTGATCTTCGTTTTCCGGTCCGGCTTCGGCAAAATATTCTTCAAAATAATCGACTGCCCGGTAGTAGTCTTCCTTCGGGAGACGCCTGAGCTCGTGGGTAAGTATCTTCATATATTCACTCTTATTCATCTGTAAAACCCCCTTTGACAATATCATCGATGATAAACTTGTAATTTTCCCATTCATTTAACAGTTCTTCCTGCCGCTGTCTGCCGGAGGGCGTGATCTTGTAGTACTTCCGGTTACGCCCCTGGTACTGCCGGTCATAAGTCTCTACATATCCGTTTTCCTGAAGTCGCTTCAGGATCGGGTAGAGGGCGGAGTCTTTGGTGTTGGAGGCGCGCTTGATGATCTGGCTGATCTGGTATCCGTAAGCGTCCCCGTCCGCTATGACCGACAGGACGAGGAAGTCCATCATGGGAGCGTTCAGGGTGAAAGTCATATCCTCAGTCCTTTCTATTAAAGTAGAAATATATATTTGATCTATATGTAAAATAAAAATATATATTTAATTTATTCATATTATAGTTTGTATAATATACAATGTCAATATATATGTTCTAATGCTTTAAGAATGTTGCAAGACAGAAAACACTTGTATTATACTGAGGATGAAAACACATGTTTGCGACAAAAATTATGATACAGAGGAGTGCGCTATGGAAGAAAGAATGAATGCCGCCCAGCGTGTAATCGATGAGGTTTCCAAGGCAGTAGTCGGGAAGAAGGATATACTGACGAAAATTATGACAGCCATCCTTGCAGGCGGGCATGTGCTGATTGAAGATATTCCTGGTACGGGGAAGACAACGATGGCTCTTGCATTTTCAAAAGCCATGGGGCTGAAGGTGAACCGGGTGCAGTTTACTCCGGACGTTCTTCCTGCGGATCTGACAGGATTTACGGTCTATCAGAAGGAGACGGGGCGATTTGTCTATCAGCCCGGAGCGGTGATCTGCAATCTTCTGCTTGCAGATGAGATTAACCGTACCTCGCCAAAGACTCAGTCAGCGCTTCTTGAAGTAATGGAAGAACGTCAGGTTACGGTGGATGGAATCACTCACAGGACAGGAGATCCGTTTATTGTGATCGCGACCGAGAACCCGGCGGGATCTGCAGGAACACAGCTTCTTCCGGAGTCCCAGCTGGACCGGTTCATGATCTGCGTGAGTATGGGGTATCCTACCGTGGAGGAGGAGATGGAGATTCTCAGGAGAGGTCAGACGGGAAACCGGACGTATGAGGATGTGGAACCTGTGATCAGCGCCGCAGCGCTTCTGGAGATGCGCGGGGAAGCACAGAGCATATTCGTCCATGACAGAATCTGCCGCTATATCGCAGAACTGGCGAAAGCGACACGGGAGAATGAATGGACGGAGCTTGGAATCAGTCCGAGGGGAACGGTGGCGCTTACCTCGATGGCAAAAGCAGCTGCATGGATGAAGGGGCGCGGTTACGTTGTGCCTGCAGATGTGCAGGAAGTATTTCCGGATGTGGCATCTCACAGGATTTTTCTGAATATGAAGGCAAAAGTGGGACACATACGGGTGGAGGAACTGATCCGCCGTGTGCTGGAAGATGTCCCAGGACCATCGATGAAATCAAAGCGCTGAGGGAATGCGCTGCTTTAGAATCATAATCAGGAGAAGAACAGACAATGATTGGACGAATCATCGGATATCTGGCGGCAGTACTTGTCACCGCATATTTGTTTTTTATGTATGACGCTTATGTGATTTCCGGGCTGCTTCTTTTTCTTATTCTCTATTTTTTTATCGCGCTTCTCTGGATGCTGCTTATGCGGGGCAAACTGGTTCCGGTTCCGGACCGTGTCCCTGCCATGGGAGAGTCGGGAAAAAGGATCCGGGCCGGCGTGACTCTGCGGAATCAGTCAAAGCGGATGGATCTGCGCTTCGATTTTACAGTGAAGATCCATTATGCCGGAAGAAAGGGCGGAAAGAAGAAGCGGTATCGCGGACATATCCGCGCAGGGGAGAAGAAGACGTTCTGGTGCGAATTCGAACCGGAGATGTGCGGGAATGTTGAGGTGTGCGTTGATAAAGTAAGAATTTATGATTTCCTGGGCATTTTATGCATCAGCAGACGCTGTAGGAAAAATGCCCGGGTAAAAGTAATGCCAGAATTCCGGCTGATGCCGCTGGAGATCACGCGGCGGACGCGTGAATTTCAGGCAGACGCGGATGTGTACTCCGGGGAGCGCAGAGGGGACGATCCCTCGGAGATCTATCAGGTGAGAGAATACAGAACCCGGGACTCTCTGAAAGATATCCACTGGAAGCTAAGCGCCAGAGAAGGCGAGCTGATGATAAAGGAACGTGGATTTCCGCTTGGGTGCACGGTGCTGATCTGGTTTGAGGCGGATGCGGGAACAGGAGGAACAGCCGGCATTTCAAGGCTGCTTGAGAAGGGAGCTTCCCTGTCGGTTACACTTGCAGAGGAAAAATGCATCCATATGGCAGCGTGGTATGAAGAGAAAAATGAGCGGATTGTAAAGCTGCGTGTGGATGATGAAGAGAGCTGCTATGAGATGATCTGGCGTCTGATGGATCTGGAGCCGTGCACGGATCGGGAAAAGAGGCGCGCCTGCTATGAGGATGCGTTCCGGGGGCAGGAGTTTGGAAGTATTGTGACCGTGGATTCAGAAGGAAATCTCATACAGGATGGGAAGAAGCAGGAACTCCTGCGACTGTGAAGAAGATCCTGCAGTTGCGAAGGAATTCCTGCAGCTGTGAAGAGATTCCTGTGGTTATGAGGAAAATCATGCTGATATGAAAGGAGGAGGGCGGATGAACCTGAGGAAATCCGGAATACGGATCTGCCGTGAAAAACAGCATAACTCCGGAAACAACGGCTGGTCCGCGGTTTTCCTGTGCGCTGTGTGCGTAAGCATGCTGTCTCTGGCATGGTGGAATGCGTTTCTATCCGTGTTCCTTCCGGGCGTAGATGCATCCTGGCTGTACCGCAGCCTGATCGTTCTGGCTGTGATTCTGACTATGTTTGACCGGCGGCTGGGCGGCTGGGCGCTTCTTCCGGAAATTCTGTGTGCCGGAGGATTTCTCTGGTTTAACAGGGAACTCCTGAGAGAACTGATATCATATGGAAATGTTACGGATCTGCGCCTGACCGGGATGCTGACAGCGGCAGCGATGGTTCCGCTGATGGCTCTATGGGTGATTGTGTTCCGAAGCGGGAAGGGAAGATTCGCCGCAGGGCTTCTGATGACGGCGCCTTATATTGCGGCAGCCTGCCTCGGATATTTTCAGGACATGGTGCCAGGGTGGCTTCTCTTTCTTTCAGGTGTGCTCTACTTTGCGTGTTCATCGGCAGGAGAGTTCCGCGCCCAGATTCCGGCTATCCTCGTTTTGTTTGCGGCTGTGACCGTGATCTCTGTCTATGGCGGGAGAACTCTGGATGCGGGCCGGGAGACAGAAGGCGGATTCTATCAGACGGCAAGGAATACCATAGAGACAGAGCTGATCGGAAAAGTGGAGCAGCTGATCTACGGCGAACGCCGGGATGAATCAGAACGTTTTCCTCAGCTGCCGGAAGAGGCGGCTGGTCCGGAGGATGCGGAGCAGGCGGAAGAGCAGGAATCCGCATCTGCGGATGGAAACGCTCTGGCGCAGGGGGAAAACTTCAGCCCGCAGGAAGAGAGCGGGATGGATGACCTGAAGTCAATCGGCGCGTTTGTCCCAGCTGAGGGCGTGCTGGGAACAGTGGTTGTGCAGACGCGGCCCGGGCAGACATATTATGAAGCCCGCAGGATCGGTATCGAGTATACCGGCGGAGGCTGGGAACAGGGAAATCTCTCCTATCTTGGACGGCAGCAGGATCTCTCGGGAGAAGAACTGGAACAGTACCTGACCTGCCCGGACGGACTGGACCGGCTGGAGAGCCTGTGCGCGGACTGGGATACAGGTTCAAGAGAAGCGGTCTCAGAGCAGATCGATGAGGCGCTCGCACGGGCAGTATACGATACGGCTCCGGGACCCGCTCCTCAGGATCAGGATTTTGCGGAGTATTTTCTGTTTGAAAACCAGAGGGGATTCTGTGTGCATTTTGCCACAACTGCAGCGGTTATCTACCGGATGTGCGGTTATCCGTCCAGATATGCAGAGGGATATGCCATCCCGCCGTCCGCGTTTGTCGAGCGTGAGGACGGCCGATATGAGGCGAGGATTGACGGGACAATGGGACATGCATGGTGTCAGGTGTACGATGAAGCCGCAGGAATGTGGGTGGATATGGAACACACACCGGCTGCTTCCGGTGTTGTTCCGGACCGGGAGAATACCGCCGGGACAGATACGGCAGATGGAGCGGCGGATGAATCGTTGGATGAAACAGTGGAAGGACAGAATGCGGACGTGGAGCAGGGGCGGTTAGGGGAGATCACATCCCGGTTTCTGCATGCCATGCTGCCTTTTGCCGCGGCAGCAGGATCGGTTGTTCTGATTTTGCTGATCATCCGCCTGCAGGCACGGATCAGGAGAAAACGGTTTGCCCGGCGGGCCGGATACAGAAAAGGTGGGACAGGTGCTCTGATTCTGTATGATGCCATCTTCCGCACGGCTGATCTGCTGAGCAAAACCACGGAACATAGCGAGCGGAAGCAGCGTGGAGAGAGGAAGGGCAGAAGAACAGAAAGTATCACAGACACAAGAGCAGGGAGAATCACAGGACACAGACGGAGGGATCTGTTCGCGGAGCAGAACATAGAACGGCTGAAAACACTTTGTCCTGAAATACCGGAGGAAACCTGGGACAGAGTCTATTACGCAGTGATGGAAACCATGTTCGGTCAGCCAGGCGAGGCAGATGCAGAGCGGGAGAACTGGCAGGCTGTGTACAGCGTGTATCTGGACTTTGCGCGGATTGCCCGCAGGAGCATGGGAACCTGGCAAAAGATCAGATACAGATACATTTTCTGTCTTGAACCGCTCTGAGAGGGAAGGACAGTATGAAAAATGAATTGAATACATGTATACAATTAAAAAGAATTTCTTTGAATCCGGCGTTGCATGTTACAGTACAGTGATGCTATAATTCATAGTAGCGATTTATGCATTCTGTCAGATTGCAGCAGTTCAGCCCGCGCCATTCGCAAAACCGCACCGTGCCGGGCTGCCATGTTTTTAACATATGAGCGGAATAAGAATTATGAGTAGGTGACTGATTTGAAAAACAAGATCAAACGTTTTGCCAAAGGGGATTTCCATATTCCTCAGCCGGAGATCATTTTCCCGGAAACCCGGATTATCATGAGAGTCGGCGAGGGTGAAAAATACAGGGGGAGCTTCTCGCTCCAGAATCAGGGGGAAGGGACCATCCGTGGTCTTGTCTATCCCTCTTCTTATCGTGTGCAGTGTGATGAGCAGGGATTTGACTGCAATCCGGTGAATATCTACTATACATATGATGGTACAGGACTGCGTCCCGGGCACGTAGAGCACGGCAAGTTCACAATCGTCTGCAACGGAGGTGAGTTTGACGTTGCGTTCACCGCGATCATCGAGAAACCCTTTGTAATGACGAATTACGGAAAGATCCAGAGTCTTGATGATTTCAAAAAACTGACCTACCGGGATGCCGCAGAGGCAGTGAAACTGTTCCGGTCCAGAGATTTTTATGAGATTCTTAAATATGAGGACAAGCGGATTCAGGCCCTCTACGACAATATGCGCAAGTGGGAGCTGGATCAGCAGGCGCTGGAAGAGTTCCTTGTGGGATGCAAGCAGAAGGAGAAGATATTCCTGACGCTTGAGGAGGAGAGCAGGGCGTTTATCTCGCTTACGGAAGCAAGAAAAGAGACATTCACCATTAAGAAAAACACCTGGGGATATCTGGAGATCGATGTGAAGACAGAGGGAGATTTCCTTACTGTGGAACACACCCGTATCTCAACGGAAGAGTTTATCGGGAATTCCTACCGTCTTGAGTATTTCCTCAACACAGAAAATCTGCACAGAGGAAGCAATTTCGGCAGGATCATCCTGGAATCGCCCTACGAGACGATGACTTATGAGATCGTTGTTGAGAAAGACATATCACGGGACGAAGAACACAGAGCGAATGACCGGGAATTTGCCGGTATACTGAAGAATTATCTCAAATACGAAGCAGGACAGATGGAGCTTAATGACTGGGTGGAAGAAGCGCTCAGGAGAATCACCCACTTGAGAGAGCGGGATGACAGGAATGAGTTCTATCTCCTTGCCCATGCCCATATCTGTCTGCTCGGCGGAAAGATGGATGAGGCAAAATGGCTTCTTGAATCATACAACTATAACCGGTTTGCCATCGGGAAGGACGTGGAGCTGAGCTCTTATTATCTGTACCTGACCACCCTTCTCTCCAGCGATACCATCGGACAGAGAAAAGTCGCGGAGGAACTGTCCCGGTCATTTATGAAACACCCGGACAGCTGGAAGATTCTCTGTATGCTTGTGGAGGTTGACGCGGAATATAAAATCTACAGTGAGCGGCTGCGCGCGCTGGAGAAACAGTTCTACGAGGACAAGTCCCACAGTATCTGGTTTTACCTGCAGGCGTTCCGGTGCTTCAGGGATAAGAGCTCATCTCTGAAGAAACTGGGCATGTTCGAGGTGCGCGTTCTTCTGTTTGCTGTCAAATACAAGCTGATGACACGGGAACTTGCGCTCTACACGGCGAACCTGGCCAGTCAGATGAAGACATTTGACAAACATCTCTACGATGTGCTTGTGCTGGCTTATAAGATGTACAACGAATCCATGATACTGACAGCCATCTGTACCCTGCTGATCAAGGGCAACTGCGTGGAGAGCCGCTACTTCAAATGGTATGAGAAAGCGGTGGAGGCAGAGCTTAAGATCGCCCAGCTCTACGAGTATTACATGGCGTCCGTAATCCCGGATCAGTTCCGCAAGCCGCTGCCAAGATCCGTGTATCTGTATTTCATGCACGGGAACAATCTGGATTACCATAAATGCGCGTTCCTCTATTCCAATCTGATTACATATGAGGATGAATCCAGCGAGATTTATGCCCACTACAGAGATGAGATGGAAGCATTCGCATGGAATCAGCTGGATCGCAGAAATGTGGACGAGCAGCTGCGCATTATCTATAAACGGTTTGTTGTGGAGCCGTCCATGAATCCGGAGCGTGTGAAAGCGCTCTATGACGTGTGCCATGCGTACTGGATCACGACGCGCGTGCCGAATATGAAGTACATCCACGTTATAGCGGAGGACGGAACAATCACTCAGAAAGCGCCCTATCTGGAGGGCGGAGCCAGGGTATTTCTGTATGCAAAGACAGACCGGCTTGTCTGGGAGTCCAGGGACGGCAGACACTATACGGATTCCATACCGTATGAGAGCAAGAGACTGTTCTATGAGCTCCGATATATGGATATGTGCAGAAAGTACATCAATGGACTGCGGAGAAACCGGGAGGAAGAGCAGACACAGGAGCTGACGCTGGAAGTTGTGCAGGAGAACGGTCTGGAAAACTACGCGGAGGAAGAGATCTTTGGACTGTGCAGCAGGACGATCCGTGAAAATAATTACGAGAGCGATGACTTCCTCACCTACGTGTGCTTTGACCTGTTTAAAAAACAGCAGTACGACAAGGTGATTCTGACATATCTTGCCAACTATTACTGCGGTGCGACGCTTGATATGAAGCTGCTCTGGAAAGAGGCAAGGGATTACGAGATCCACACCCACAAGCTGGCGGAGCGGATCCTTACCCAGATGCTTTTCTCTGAAGAGCTGTTCCAGGAAGCTCCGATCTTTGAACAGTACTATGCGGAAGGCGCGTATTTCCGCCTGCAGCAGGCCTATCTCGCCTATGTTTCCAGGGAATATGTGGTGGAAGACCGGAAGATCGGAAGAAGCGTAATCGATATTATCTGCCGGGAATATGAAAAAGGTGAGGATACCATCGATATCTGCAAGCTGGCGGTGCTGAAATATTATTCCACAAGAGAGTACAATTCCCAGACAAGGAAGACACTCAAGAAATTCCTGCAGGAGCTGTGCGGCAAGCAGATCTATTTCCCGTTCTTCTTGTCATATGAGAAAGACTGGCTGATCGAGCTGCAGCTCTGGGATAAGACACTGATCGAATATAAGGGGCAGAAGGGAAGCAGGGTTATGCTCTACTACCAGCTCCAAAAAGGAGATCAGGAGCAGGCGGACTATTCGACAGAGGTGCTTACGCCGATGTATGAAAATTTGTATGTGAAGAAGTTTGTATTATTTGCAAATGAAAAACTGAAATACTATTTCAAGGAAACCATAGACGGCAACTCATACCGCAGTGACAAAGAAACCTGTATCCGTGAGGCGACTCCGGGAGAGCAGGGCAGATACGGCAGATTAAACGATATACTGATAGAAACGAATGAGAATGAACGTAAGAAAAAGATGCTTGCGTACGCGCTGGAAGATGCGGCCGCAGCCCATATGTTCGCTCAGGAATAAGGAGGTTGTCTTTCCATGGGACAAGGCAGTATCATTGGTTATGAAATAAATGAAAAGACGTGTCAGATCAGTTTCTATAATGAAGAGGAGCTGGAGCCTGATACACTGGAGACGGAATCGGACAATTACCAGATTCCGCTGATTATCGGAAAACTCAGAGACACATGGGCGTATGGAAAAGAAGCCAAACGTCTTGTTTCCATCAAAGAGGGGTTCACGGTTACGCGCCTTTTGAGCAAAAGCCTGGCGGGCGACCGGATTGAGTTCGGGGAGGAGACGTACGATGCGGTCTGGCTTCTCTCCCAGTTCATCCAGATGTCCCTGCAGCCCTTCCCTGAGATCGAGGGCATTGTGTTTACCGTGCCCGCGCTTTCCGAGGAACTGGCGCAGATGCTCAGAGGAATCGCCGCGCGCATGAACATTGACAAGAGGCATATCTTTATACAGGATTACAAGGAGAGTTTCTGCAACTATCTGTTTTATCAGCCAAAGGAACTCTGGCAGTATGACGCGGCGCTTTTCAGCTGCGACAGAAATGAGATCCGCGCCTACATGCTCCGCCGTCTGAAACCGGGACTTGGGGGCGGAAAGACCACGTTCGTGACCGTGGATGAGGTGGCAAGCGCTCACATGAAGGAACTGGCAATGGTCTATCCGGTCCTCAATGAGGATAAGGCAAAGGAAGCAGATGCCATGTTCTGCAAATTTATCGAGAGTGTGTTTGACAAACGGATCGTTTCGTCCGTGTTCCTGACAGGCGAAGGATTTGAGAACAACTGGTATCCGAAGGCGCTCCGGGTGCTCTGCAACGGCAGGAGGGCGTTTATCGGAAACAACCTTTACAGCAAGGGGGCCTGCTACACGGCTTACAGGAAGCTGTTTATGCATATTGAGAATCCGGTCTATCTCTCGGAGGACAAGCTGACGGATCAGATCACCGTGAATATGCGTGTGGACGGCCAGGAGATGTGGTATCCCATCGTATCCTGGGGGGCCCACTGGTATGAATCCAACAACCAGTGGGAGGTGCTTCTTGAGGATGTGGAAGACATTGAGTTCCATATCGAGTCCCTGATTCAGGGAAATGTCCGGACAGAGAAGATTTCTCTTGAAAAATTCCCGAAACGCGCGGAGTATTCCATGCGTCTGCAGATTGAGACACTGTTTCTGGATGAGAAGACATGCAGGATCACGGTGCGGGATGCCGGGTTCGGGGACTTCTTCCCGCCAACGGATTTCCATGCTGAGAAGACGATACATTTAGGAGGCAATGATGGGAAATTTAATTCTTTGTCATGACAGACATGCGGCGCACCCCTATGAGATCACGAGAATCCACTGCAGGATCTTTACGATCGAGGAACTGTGCTACTATCTGTGCAATAATCTATACCTGATCGACTATACGATCATGAACGGGCAGCTCTGTGACTGGCTTGACGAAGAGCTGGGAATGGACAGTCTTGCCTCGGACTTAAGAGATGTACTGAGGCTTCGCGGATCGGTGGAGAAGTTCGTCCTCACGATTCTGAAGGCATCCAAAATCTACCGCGAGCCTGAGATGATCCGTATCCAGAATGTACTGGAACATTTAAAGAACCAGAAAGATATCGAGCGCCAGAAGTATAAAGGCGACAATCTCCTTGAGAGCGGCGAGGTGGAGGAGGCGATTCTCGTCTACCAGTCGATTCTGAACCAGGAGAAGGATGAGACCGTGGATGATAAGTTCTACGGAAAGATCTATGCAGGGCTGGGCGCTGCATTCGGGCGTCTGTTCCTTTACCAGGAATCAGCCCGCATGTATGACCGGGCTTACCAGATCTGCGGCGATAAAGCGCTCCTGAAACCGTATCTGTATGCTTCATACAAATACATGTCTCTTGAGGAATATCATATTCTGATTACGAAACATGAGGACTACATGGAGATCAACGCACAGATGCGCCGTGAGATCGACGAAGTGAAGGAGAGCGTGCCGGCGGATACAAGCCCGGCTCTGCTGGAAAAATGGAAGCGTCAGCACAGAAGAAGCCATTCATAATCTGCCGCTATTTTGTTCACTAGCGGTCCGACGGAAAGTGTGTCGGGAATCGGAAGCGGATGATTTGGAGAAACGTATTCCGGATGAGGGAATGTGTGCGTCAAGTTCCGTTCCAGAATCAGGGAACTTCTAAAGGGCTGAAAAAATGTCTAAATGCAAAACGGCACTCGGGGCAACTCGCATTCGCTCAGACAATCCCCTCGCACCGTTTAACAACATTTTTCCACCCCCTAAGAAGTTCCAGCAGATTCCTCCAAAGTCACATGCCACACACATCCCCTCATCCGGAAAGGTTCATCCAGACATCCGCTTCGCTTCCTTCGCAGTTCCCGTCGGAAACTCAGTGAAGCAAAACAGTCGGGAAAACCGCGAAACGGCGCGGCTTGAAGGTATTACCATTTGTAAAACCTTCCGGCCGCGCCTTAGTTTCTGGCAGCTATATTGTTACTAGCTCCCCTTTTGATAGAGCAGAAAACAGACCCTGTTTCAAGAACTTTTCTGCGGAGATGGAGGATGTGGGCGGGGTGACTTCTTAGTTGCTCTTATTCCCCGGAGCGGAACCCCGAACATATCCTCCATCCACGCAGAATACGTTTTGCAAACACTCTCTGTTTTCGGCCGTTTAGCCAATGAAGGTAGTGAACAAAATAGCGGAATAAGTATTTGACAGATCTGATGCGGATATGATAGAATACAACGGTAACTTTACTATGGTGCAGTGACTCATTGGTAAAGAAAAAAAGCAGGCCTGTTGAGGGCGGTGGAGGATTTTATTATGAAGAGAAAAGTAGTAAGTGTGTTACTTTGCGCGGCAATGGCATTTTCCCTGCTTGCGGGATGCGGTTCAGGAAGTTCGGACAGCGGATCAGCTTCCGGTGACGGACAGGACAATGCAAGTGACATGGAGTATGTGAAGGATAAGGGAACGCTCGTTGTGGGCATCACGAATTTCGAGCCCATGGATTATCAGGATGAGAACGGGGAATGGATCGGATTCGATGCGGATATGGCGAAAGCATTTGGCGAGGAGCTCGGAGTGGACGTGGAGTTCGTTGAGATTGACTGGGATAATAAGGTCCTTGAACTGGACAGCAAGACAATTGACTGTGTGTGGAACGGAATGACACTCACTGAAGAAGTGACAAGTTCCATGGAGTGTACGGATGCGTACCTTCAGAACGCGCAGGTTGTTGTTGTCCCGGCAGACGTGGCGGATCAGTACCAGGATACCGACAGCCTTTCTGATTTAAGCTTCGCGGTTGAGGCGGGAAGCGCAGGAGAGGAAGAGGTGAGCGCACTTGGTCTTAATTATACATCAGTGACAGCGCAGGCGGATGCACTGATGGAAGTGGAAGCAGGTACTTCCGACGCGGCGGTTATCGACCTTCTGATGGCTGCGGCAATGATTGGCGAAGGTACGGGATATTCCGACCTTACTTACACAGTGAGCCTCAACAGTGAGGAGTATGGTGTCGGATTCAGACAGGGATCTGACCTTGCCGAAGCGCTCAATGAGTTCTTTACGGCATGCTATGAGGACGGCACGATGGCGGCATGTGCAGAAGAGTATGGAGTACAGGCTGCCCTGATCGAGCAGTAAGAGAAAACAGGAAAGCGGAGTTGTGACATGGATTTGATATTAGAACAGTTTCCCATTGTATTCAGGTCGCTGAATGTGGGATTTCTTCAGACGTTGAAATTATTTTTTGTAACGCTTCTCGGAGCGATCCCTCTGGGACTGATCATTTCGTTCGGTTCGATGTCCCGGTTCCGGCCGCTCAGTTATCTGACCAAGATTATCGTATGGATCATCAGAGGTACGCCTCTGATGATCCAATTGCTGATTATTTTTTACTTCCCCGGCATGGTTCTTGATGTCAATATCTGGGGAGGAAGCGAGAGCGGACGATTCCTTGCGGCGTCAGTTGCGTTTATTTTTAATTATGCCTGCTATTTTTCCGAGATTTACAGAGGAGGAATACAGGGAGTCCCGAAAGGGCAGGAGGAAGCCGGGCTTGTGCTCGGAATGACAAGAAGCCAGATCTTTTTCAAAGTTACGCTTCTTCAGATGATCAAGCGCATCGTTCCTCCGATGTCAAACGAGATCATAACGCTTGTGAAAGACACTTCCCTCGCGCGTATCATAGCGCTCCAGGAGATTATCTGGGCGGGACAGTCTTTCCTGAAAGGCTCTCAGGGAATCGCGGGCGTAATCTGGCCGCTGTTCTTTACCGCGGTTTACTATTTGATCTTTAACGGTATTCTGACCGTCCTTCTCGGACGTCTCGAGAAAAAACTGGATTATTTCAGATAGGGGGTAAGAGCAGATGGCGATTCTTGAAGTTGAACATTTGAGTAAAAATTTTGAACGTACCGAAGTGCTCAGGGACATCAGTTTCTCTCTTGAGAAGGGAAAGGTACTGTCTATTATCGGATCTTCGGGAAGCGGGAAGACGACCCTTCTCCGCTGCCTGAACTTCCTGGAACATCCTGACGGCGGGGCGATCCGGGTAAATGGGGAGACGCTTTTTGACAGCGGCAATCCGGTAACGACTCAGGAGGCGGAGATCCGCAAGAAGAGGCTGCATTTCGGGCTGGTATTCCAGTCATTTAACCTGTTTCCCCAGTACACGGCTCTCGGCAATGTGATGCTTGCAAAAGAGCTTCTGGCGAAAGAGCAGCCGGATTATAAACAGAATAAGAAAGAAATACACGCACAGATTGAGCAGGAGGCGAAGATCCTTCTGGACCAGATGGGGCTTTCGGACAGGATGAACAACTATCCCCATCAGCTCTCGGGCGGACAGTGCCAGCGGGTTGCAATCGCACGCGCGCTTGCGTTGAAACCGGATATCCTGTGTTTTGACGAGCCGACTTCCGCACTCGACCCGGAGCTTACCGGGGAGGTGCTCAAGGTAATCCAGGGGCTTGCGGATCAGGAGACAACGATGATTATTGTAACCCATGAGATGGCGTTTGCGCGGGATGTATCAAGCCAGGTGATCTTTATGGACGGCGGATGCATACTGGAACAGGGAACGCCGGAACAGGTATTCGAGAACCCGAGAGAAGAGAGGACAAAACAGTTTTTGTCCCGTTTCACAAAAGGATAAGGAGCGAGAACAGGAATGACAGAATTAGAAACTATCTCAACAGGTCTCGGTGAAGAGTGCGGAGTTTTCGGGGCATATGATATGGATGGACGCGATGTTGCGCCGTCCATTTATTATGGCCTTTTTGCGCTTCAGCACCGGGGACAGGAAAGCTGCGGCATAGCAGTGACAGATACAAACGGAAAAAGAAGAGTATTGTCAAGAAAGGGGCTGGGACATGTCAATGACGTGTTCGATGAAGAAAATCTTGGCAGTCTGAAAGGAAATCTCGGCGTGGGGCATGTGCGCTATTCCACAGCGGGAGGAACCCGTGTAGAAAATGCCCAGCCTCTTGTAATCAACTATGTGAAAGGAACCCTTGCGATCGCCCATAACGGGAATCTTGTCAATGCGGTAGAACTGAGAAAAGAACTGGAATATACTGGCGCGATCTTCCAGACAACGATTGACTCGGAAGTGATTGCGTACCATATCGCCAGGGAACGGCTCAACGCAAAGACAGCCGAAGAGGCGGTAAAACGTGCCATGAAGAAGATAAAAGGCGCTTATGCGCTGGCGATTATCAGCCCGCGGAAGATGATCGGCGCCCGGGATCCTTTTGGACTGAAGCCGCTCTGTATCGGAAGGAGAGACAACACCTATTTCCTGGCATCGGAGAGCTGCGCGATCACTGCGGTGGATGCAGAGTTTGTCCGCGATGTGAAGCCCGGCGAGATTGTGACAATCACGCCGGACGGCATTGCGTCTGATATGAGCATGGCGTATCCGCCGGAGAAGCAGGCAAGATGCATTTTTGAGTATATCTATTTTGCGCGAACAGACAGTACCCTGGATGGGGTCAATGTATATCATTCCCGTATCCTGGCGGGCAGGGCGCTTGCCGAGTCCTACCCGGTGGAGGCGGATCTCGTGGTCGGCGTGCCGGATTCCGGGCTGGTTGCCGCAAAGGGATATTCGGAGTATTCGGGGATACCGTACGGCATGGCATTCCACAAGAACAGCTATGTGGGAAGGACATTCATCAAGCCGAAGCAGAGCGAGCGGGAGTCCAGCGTAAAGATCAAGCTGAATGTGATTCCGGAAGTTGTAAAAGGAAAACGGATCGTTATGGTGGATGACTCCATCGTACGAGGCACAACCTGCGCGAACATTATCAAGATGCTGAAAAATGCAGGCGCCACAGAGGTGCATGTGAGAATCAGTTCTCCACCGTTTCTCTATCCGTGCTACTTCGGTACGGACGTGCCGTCCGATGACCAGCTGATCGCCCACTCCCACACGACAGAGGAGATCCGGGAGCTGATCGGCGCGGATTCCCTGGGATATATGGAAGTCGGGAAGCTCAAAAACATGGTGGACGGACTGAAATTCTGTGATGCATGTTTTACGGGCAACTATCCGATGGAGGTGCCGGGAGAAGACATCAGCCATGCTTTTGAAAAATAAGTGTTGTCGAATCCGGTATGATGATGGTAACATATTAGGGAGTTAATATGTCATATGAAAAAGGAGAGAAAGAACTATGTCAAATGACCGCTATGTAAGCCCGCTCTCAGAGCGTTACGCGAGCCGGGAGATGCAGTATATCTTTTCACCGGATAAAAAATTCCGCACATGGAGAAGACTCTGGATCGCTCTTGCGGAGACAGAGAAAGAGCTCGGACTCAATATTACAGACGAGCAGATCGAGGAACTGAAAAGCCATGCGGATGATATCAATTACGATGTGGCAAAAGAACGGGAAAAAGTTGTGCGCCACGATGTAATGTCCCACGTCTATGCTTATGGCGTGCAGTGCCCGAAGGCAAAGGGAATTATCCACCTTGGCGCAACGTCCTGCTATGTGGGGGACAACACGGACATTATTGTAATGTCAGAGGCACTGAAGCTGGTGAGAAAGAAACTGGTGAACGTGATCGCAGAGCTTGCGAAGTTCGCGGACGAGCAGAAAGCACAGCCGACTCTGGCATTTACCCATTTCCAGCCGGCACAGCCGACCACAGTAGGCAAGAGAGCAACACTCTGGATGCAGGAATTTGCCATGGATCTGGAAGATCTGGACTATGTGCTCGGCAGCCTGAAACTTCTGGGCTCAAAAGGTACAACCGGTACACAGGCAAGCTTCCTGGAGCTTTTTGACGGAGATCAGGAGACAATCGACAAGATTGACCCGATGATCGCGGAGAAGATGGGATTCAAGGCATGCTATCCGGTATCCGGACAGACTTATTCAAGAAAAGTGGACACAAGAGTGCTCAATGTCCTGGCAGGAATCGCGGCGAGCGCGCATAAGTTCTCTAACGATATCCGTCTGCTTCAGCACTTAAAGGAGATCGAGGAGCCGTTTGAGAAGACGCAGATCGGATCTTCTGCAATGGCATATAAGAGAAACCCGATGAGAAGCGAGAGGATCGCGTCTCTGTCCCGTTATGTGATGATTGACGCGCTGAATCCCGCGATTACTTCCGCGACACAGTGGTTTGAGAGAACGCTGGATGATTCCGCGAACAAACGTCTGAGCATCCCGGAGGGATTCCTCGCCATTGATGGTATCCTGGATCTCTGCCTCAATGTGGTGGACGGGCTTGTGGTTTACCCGAAAGTGATCGAGAAGCGCCTCATGTCTGAGCTGCCGTTTATGGCGACAGAGAATATTATGATGGACGCGGTAAAAGCAGGCGGAGACCGTCAGGAACTTCACGAGAGAATCCGTGAGCTCTCCATGGAGGCAGGAAAGAACGTGAAGGAGAAAGGTCTTGACAATAATCTTCTTGAGCTGATCGCGGAAGATCCGGCGTTCAACCTGAGCCTGGAAGATCTCCAGAAGACAATGGATCCGACCAAATATGTGGGAAGAGCAAAAGAGCAGGTAGAGGCATATCTGAAGAATGTGATCAATCCGCTCCTTGAGGAGAATAAAGAACTGCTGGGAATGAAAGCAGAGATTAACGTCTGATTTTTTCCGTTTTCTCCACAACCGGAAAACGCAAAGGAATGTTGCAAAAGATTGCGGCATTCCTTTTTCTCTGGTATTTTATTTTCTGGATACTTTCAGGAAATTATTTCCGGGAGCATTGTGGTGAAGAAAGGAATGGGAAAAGATGGAATTGTGTGAAAAACTGTATGGAGGATGGAGAGCGTCCGAATCCATACATAAACTTGGGAGAATGTTTGTGGTGCTTGTTCTGTTTTCGCTTCTGACAGCATTTGTCAGTGTGGACCATACGGCCGGAGTGAATTCTTTGAGACCGGAAAGCGCCGCAGACCTTTCCCACAAAGCGGATGCGAAAGTTGCAGCCGCGGGCGGGATGAGCGTGTCCGAGGGATTCCTTCCGGAGAATATTGCTGATTTTGCCGTCCGCCTGGAAGAGATGATCAGAAATTCGGCGGTTTTGGAAAATGGAAGGCTGCCGGCAGCGGACATATCTTTGTCAACAGCGATTTCTGCTGATACGGATACAGTCGCTGCTCTTTCCGCTTCAGCGCTGCCTTCCGCAGATAGAGATGCCGGTGCGGCGGATGACGCAGCTGTACCGATCATTCCGGACGAGCCGGCTGTACCGGTTGTTCCGGATGGGCCGGCTGTACCGGTTGTTCCGGATGAGCCGGCTGTACCGATCGTTCCGGATGAGCCGGCTGTACCGATCGTTCCGGACGAGCCGGCTGTACCGGTTGTGCCGGATGAGCCGGCTGTACCGATTGTGCCGGATGAACCGTCAGCTCCGCCGGCGAATATCGCGGATGAGACTCCAGATGCCGGTGCAGAGGAGGACGCGCTTCCGGACAGTTCGAATCCGAGTGTGCCGGGCGCTGTCATGACAACTGTGAACGGATTCTATGTTAATGAAGCCGGGATGATCTTCGGCATTGCGGACCCGGAGACAGCAGTGAGCGACGGTTATGCCGAGATTCCTGCAGAAGGATGCACCGGGATTGCGGCCGGCGCGTTTGACGGAAGTCCGGCAGGAATCAGAGAGATCTACATTCCTGGAAATATTACGGTGATCGAGGAAGGAGCACTGTCTGGTCTGACGGACATGGAATGGATCGAGATGGAAAGCTCCGGAGAATATATTACGATTGACGGAGTTCTGTTTTCTGATAACGGGGCGTGCCTTCTGACATTTCCTGCGGGGAGAATCGGAAGTTATAAAGTGCCGTCCCAGGTGACCAGGTTTGCGGCAGACGCCTTCAAAGCATCCGGACTTTCAGCGGTTGATACAAGCGGATGTTCCCTTCTTGACGCTGGAAATCTGCCCGGGACGATTCAGCTTATATAGAACTTTATTGAAGAATTGTCAAAATTGTTTTATAATATTCTGTATTAGAAAGACAGAATCTGCTGAAGGTTACGGCGGCAGGAAGGAGGGATCTTGATGAGAGAGAAAAACATGCTCAACATTCTGAGGGACAGCAGTTATACCGTTGTGTTAAGCGGCACGGGGCTTATGGCTGAAAGTGGTTACCCGCTCTTGCGCGACGGAGCTGAATCCTATGAGATTGAAGAACAATATGGATATTCATTTGAAGAAATATTCAGCAGCACATTCTATTCCGCAAGGAAAGATTTGTTTTTCAGATTTTATAAAGAGATACTCCTGAAAGCGGTGGAAACTCCGCCGGGTGATGGATTCTATGCCCTGAAGGCACTGCAGGATCACGGCCTGCTCAACTCGATTATCACGAGGAGGATTGCAGGACTGGAAGACCGTGCCGGATGCAGAAATGTCATCAATATGAAAGGGACAGTATACCAGAATGTGTGTCCCTCCTGCGGGAAGCATTATCCCGTTGAATATATGAAATCGGCAAAAGGAGTCCCGCTCTGTGAGGACTGCCTGGTAGCCATTCGGCCGCAGGTGTGCCTGTTCGGGGAGATGATTGACAACGGTGTCATGACAAAGGCAGCAGAAGAAGTCGCAAAAGCGGAAGTTCTGATTGTCCTTGGCGCCAGCCTGACATCTCCGCTGTGCAGCCAGATGATCCAGTATTATACCGGGTCGAATCTGATCCTTGTATCCGAACGGGAACACTATTCGGATGAGAGGGCAGACATCATTGTGCGCGGAAGATGTGATGATTTTCTGAAGCGGCTTGTGTCCGAACTTGAAAAATAAAATACTGACTGAAATTGGAGAAGGAAAATGGAAAAGAAAGTAAGAACAAGATTTGCTCCGAGCCCGACCGGCCGGATGCATGTCGGCAACCTGCGCACTGCGCTTTACGCTTATCTGATTGCAAAACACGAGGGAGGAGATTTTATTCTCCGCGTGGAGGATACTGACCAGGAGCGCTACGTGGAAGGGGCGACAGATATCATATACAGAACCCTTGCGAAAACCGGACTGATTCACGATGAAGGACCGGATAAGGACGGAGGCTGCGGACCATATATTCAGAGCGAGCGCCAGGCGCAGGGGATTTATCTGAAATATGCGAAACAGCTCGTAGAGCAGGGAGACGCATATTACTGCTTCTGTGACAAAGAGCGTCTGGAATCCCTGAAGACGTCCGTGTCCGAAGACGGAACAGATATCGTGGTTTATGACAAGCACTGTCTGGGTCTGAGCAGGGAGGAAGTGGAGGCAAATCTTGCGGCGGGAAAACCGTGGGTAATCCGTCTGAATGTGCCGAATGAAGGGGAGACAACCTTCCATGACGAGATCTATGGAGATATTACAGTGCCGAACAATGAGCTCGATGATATGATCCTGATTAAGTCGGACGGTTTCCCGACTTACAATTTCGCGAATGTGATTGACGACCATCTGATGGGAATTACCCATGTGGTGCGGGGAAATGAGTATCTGTCCTCCGCGCCGAAATATAACCGTCTGTATGAGGCGTTTGGCTGGGAGATTCCGGTCTATGTGCACTGTCCGCTGATCACGGATGAGAACCATAAGAAGCTGAGCAAGAGAAGCGGACATTCTTCCTATGAGGATCTGATCGATCAGGGATTCGTGTCCGAGGCAGTGGTAAATTACGTGGCTTTGCTGGGATGGTGCCCGTCGGACAACAGGGAGATCTTCTCTCTGGAAGAACTTGTGGAGGCGTTTGACTACAGACATATGAGCAAATCTCCGGCTGTATTTGACACGGTAAAACTGAAATGGATGAACGGAGAATATCTGAAAGCCATGGATTTTGACCGCTTCTATGAGCTGGCTGAGCCGTATATTAAGGCAGTTGTGACAAAAGATTATGATCTGAAGAAGATCGCAGCCCTTGTGAAGACGAGAATCGAGATTTTCCCGGATATTGCGGAGCAGATTGATTTCATTGAGGAGCTGCCGGAGTATGACTGTGAGCTCTACAGACATAAGAAAATGAAGACAGATCCGGAGAAAGGTCTCGCCCTTCTGGAGGAGGTTCTTCCGCTTCTGGAGGCGCAGGAAGACTACAGCAATGACGCATTGTTCGAGCTTCTGAAAGGATTCGCAGGCGAGAAAGGATATAAGATCGGTTATGTGATGTGGCCGCTTCGGACAGCGGTATCCGGCAAACAGAGCACTCCGGGCGGAGCAACAGAGCTGATGGAAGTGTTCGGCAAAGAGGAGTCCTTAAGCCGAATCCGCAAAGGAATGGAGAAGCTGGCAGCAGAGTAAAGGAACAGAACAACCTTATGACAATGAACGAGGAACAGAAGAAAGCGGTGACTTACGGGAACGGGCCCTGCCTTGTGCTGGCGGGACCCGGTTCCGGGAAAACGCTTACGATTGTAAACAGAATCAAATATCTGATTGAAGAGTATAAAGTAAGAACGGAAGAAATTCTGGTCGTTACTTTTACCCGTTTTGCGGCGGCTGAGATGAAAACAAGGCTGGCCGCAATGATGGGGAAGAAGAATATTCCCGTGACAGCAGGAACCTTTCACGGGATTTTTTATGGTATCCTGAAATGGGCGTATCGGATCGGACAGGAAAATATCCTGTCTGAGGAAGAAAAATACGGGATCATTAAGGCAGTTGCTGCAAAACAGGAGATGGAAGTCTTTGACGAAGAAGATTTCCTGCAGGGGATCGCGGAGGAGATCGGCAAGGTGAAAAACAACCGTCTGGACGTGGACGAGTTCATTTCCGCAAAATGCAGCGCGGATGCATTCCGCGGGATATACCGGGAGTATGAGCGGCAGAGAAAATCAATGCGGAAGATTGATTTTGACGACATGCTGGTTGCCTGCTGTGATCTCTTCACTTCAAGACCGGACATTCTGAAGCTCTGGCAGCAGAAATTCAGATACATCCTGGTGGACGAGTTCCAGGACATCAATCAGGTCCAGTATGACGTGATCCGGATGCTTGCGGCGCCGGAGAACAACCTGTTTGTGGTTGGAGACGATGACCAGGCGATCTATGGATTCCGGGGCGCGGACTCGAGGCTGATGCTCGGATTTAAAGAGGATTTCCCAGGGGCAGGAGAGGTGGTTCTCGCGACAAATTACCGGTCAACCGGCAATATTGTCAATAATTCCCTCAAGGTAATCAGGAATAATGAAAAACGGTTTGAGAAAGAGCTGCGCGCGGCGAAAGACCGGGGAGAGTGTCTCCATGTGCAGGAGTTAAAAGACCCCAACGAAGAGGCGCAGTATATCGCGGATCAGATCGAAAAGAGGATGGAAGAAGGCGTGGCGGCGGAGGAGATCGCCGTGCTGTTCCGCGTTCACACGGACATCCGCCCTCTTGCCGAGGAGCTGATTGAGCGCCACATCCCGTTTCAGATGAGGGAGCACCTTCCGAACCTGTACAACCATTTCATCGCAAAGGATATCCAGGCTTACTTCCGGCTCGCGGAAGGGGAGAGGAACCGCAGTGATTTTCTTGCGGTGATGAACCGGCCGAAGCGGTACATTGGTCGCGACAGCCTGTCTGGAAACGAGGTTTCTTTTGAAGTGATGAGAAATTTCTACTGTGACAAGGACTGGATGATGGACCGGATCGATCAGTTTGAATGGGATGTGAAGATGCTTGCGCGCATGGCGCCCTATGCGGCGATCCAGTATATAAGGAAACGGATCGGCTACGATGATTTCCTGAAAGATTATGCTTATACGCATAAGATAGAGCGCTCGGATCTGAACGAGGTGCTCGCAGAACTTGAGGAGGCGGCCCGGCCATTCACAACCATCGGCGAATGGTTCCGGCATATCCGGGAATATACGGAGACGCTGAAGCTCAAGGAGCGCAGGAGAAATGAAAACCAGGAGGGCGTGCGTCTTATGACGCTGCATGCTTCGAAAGGACTTGAGTTTGACACGGTATTTCTCGCTGAGGCGAATGAGGGGAAGATCCCTTACAGCAAGGCGAAGACAGACAGGGAGATCGAGGAGGAGAGACGGCTGTTCTATGTCGGGATGACCAGGGCGAAAGAGGTGCTCAAGATCTGCTATGTAAAAACAAAAAACGGGAAAGAGATATCCCCTTCCCGTTTTGTAGATGAACTGCTGGAAGACCGGCAGGATCACTCGATGTCATCCAGATCGATGTCGCCGAAATCCTGACTTTCCATCCAGTCATTGAATGCTTCGGAGGCGCGCTCGAACTCATCGTCGTCCTCGATGTTCTCAAGTCCCGGTTCTTCGTCCTCTCCATTGTCGATGAAACGATACAGATAAACCTGTCCGTCATCGCTCTCCCCGTCTTCGTCCATCGGAAGCAGAGCAATGTAATCTGTTCCTTCCGCTTCGAAAATGGCGAGCACTGCACATTCCAGTTCAGTATCATTTTCCAGTGTCAGAGTGACTGTAAGTGATTCGTTTTCGTTCATAAATTTATCTCCTTTTTCAGCGGTCAGTGTATAACTGTACCATGATGGTATCAGAAAGAAAAAGAAAAAGCAAGAGATAAACATGACCTTTCCTCTATTGACATTCCCCTGAAACACGGTAGAATGAAACTGTAAATATTTTTAGAAACATTTCGTAAAAGAGGATTTCAGATGAAAACAAAGAGGATATTGACACTTCTGCTGGCAGTATTTGCAGCAGTTTTTCTGTTTGGATGCAAGCAAAATGTAGGGACACCGGAAGATAATGCTGTTGTGGAGGAACCGGAAGCAGGGGAAGAGGAATCGGAGGCTGAGAATCGCCTTTTCGGCTTCGCATGCCCGGATCTTTCGAATCCTTTTTATGAAGTTCTCAAAGATTCGATCAGCACAGCGCTGGAGGAGCAGGGCGATCGTATCATGGTGCGTGATGCGCAGATGGATTCCGCAGTACAGAATGAACAGGTGCAGGAACTCATCGACGCTGGCGCGGAAGCAGTCTTCCTCTGCCCGGTTGACCCGGAGGAGGTTACGCCGGGACTGGAACTGCTGAAAGAAGCGGATATACCGGTCATCAATCTGGATATCCGGGTAAATGCGTCAGAGCTGACAGATGCTTTCATAGGATCAGATGATTACAATGCAGGGCGTGTGTGCGGTGAAGATCTGACAGCAAAATTCCCGGACGGCGGCAGGGTGGTTATCGTGGAAAGCCCGAAGGTCGGTTCTGTCAATGAGAGAATTACCGGATTCGAGGAAGCAGTCAGAAACGCTGCTTTTGAGGTGGTAAGCCGGATCGATATCACGCAGGATAATCAGAATGTCTCCGGTGAGCTGGAGCGTATTCTGTCAGAAGAATCGATTGACGCTGTGATGTGCGGGGATGACAATATGGCTCTTCAGGTGCTGGATACACTGGAGACGGCCGGACGAAGCGACATTCTTGTATATACGGTGGGCGGTTCACCCGCGGTGAAAAACGCGCTTGCCGATCCGGCGAGTCCGATGGAGGGCATAGGGGCGCAGTCTCCGATCAATATCGGGAAGACCGCTGTAAAGACGGCGGCTGCCATATTGGAAAACGGGGTATATGAATCAGAAATCAATGTAGAAACGTTCTTTATCAATCAGGACAATGTAGACATGTATGGAACAGACGGCTGGCAGTAGAAAGGAACGGTAAATGGAAAAAGTAAAAGGGAAACCGCAGCCATTTGGAGCAGCGGTTGAGGGGAAGAAAGCAAATTTTGCAGTGCAGGTGCCATCCGGGAAGAAGTGCGAACTTCTTCTGTACAGGAAAGGCGGCGCTCATCCTGCATATACGTTTGATATGCCCGAGAACGAGGGAATCGGTGAGGTGCGCTATCTCGGGGTCAGTGATTTTGATCCGGAAAAATACGAGTATAATTATCTGATCAATGGAAAAGTCGTTATCGATCCCTATGTAAAGGAACTTGCCGGCAAAAAAGTGTTTGGCAGGGAAAGAGACGTACAGGAACATCAGGTAAGGGGAAGGCTGCTCTCCCCGGATTATGACTGGGAAGGGGATGTAAGACTTCACATCCCGTGGAATGAAGTGATCGCTTACAGCCTTCATGTACGCGGATTTACGAAACACAGCTCTTCCAGAGTACGCCATAAGGGAACATATCTTGGCGTTGTGGAGAAACTGCCTTATCTGAAGGAACTTGGCATTAACCAGATTCAGTGTATGCCGGTTTATGAGTTTGAGGAGTGCGCGAAGACTAAGATCAATTACTGGGGATACGGACCGGCTTATTATTTTGCGCCAAAAGAGGCTTATGCTGCCGGGGACTCCGCAGTGCATGAGCTGAAGAATATGGTGAAAGCCTGCCACAGGGAAGGTATCGAGGTTGTTCTTGAGATGCCCTTTGCGGAAGATGTTTCTGCGCAGGCAGCGCTGGAGTGCCTCCGGTTTTACATGATGGAATACCACATTGACGGTTTTATCGTGAATCCGTACCGGGTTCCGTGGGACATGCTTCAGGACGATCCTTTTCTCAAAGACATCAAACTGATTCAGAAGGACGATGCATTTCAGAATACAATGCGCTGCTATCTGAAGGGCGATGAGAATATGGTAAACGGGGTGATCTGGGCGCTCCGTCATAATTCAAAGTCAGACGGAAAGTGCAATTATATCACAGCGCAGACCGGATTCACTCTCTGTGATCTGGTGTCATACGACAGTAAGCACAATGAGGCAAACGGCGAGAACAATACCGACGGACCGGATTATAATTACAGCTGGAACTGCGGGGCGGAAGGTCCGAGCCGCAAACGCGCGGTTATGGCGCTGCGGAGAAACCAGATAAGAAATGCATTCTATCTTCTTATGACCGCTCAGGGAACGCCGTGTATCCTTGCGGGCGATGAGTTCTATAACTCTCAGAAGGGGAATAATAATGTATACTGCCAGGACAATGAGATCGGCTGGGTCAACTGGAGCAGGCTGAAGACAGATGATTCCCTGTTCCGGTATGTGAAATCGCTGATTGAGTTCAGGAAAAAGCATCAGTGCCTGCACAGAAAGGAAGAGCTGCAGGGTGTTGACCGTGCAGCGTGCGGGGTCCCGGATGTGTCCTACCACGGCGAGAATGCATGGCAGGTAAAGACGGAAGTGTCCAGCAGGCAGCTGGGCGTGCTTTACGCCGGATCTGATGTGGATGATGATGAATGCTTTGTAGCGTATAATATGCACTGGATTCCCCATGTGTATGCGCTTCCTTCTCCCGGACGGAATAAGAAGTGGCTTCTTGCGGCTGATACGGAGAGAGGGATTCTGGAGACGCCCGAAGAACTGGAAAACCAGAAGGGGATTGAACTCAAAGAAAGAAGCATCACCATTCTGGTCAGTGCGAAGGAGAAAAAAGACGCTTCCCGTACGAAAAGGAGAAAAAAAGGCGGTCAGGAGAAAAAATGAAGGCATTAGAGCATTTTCGTACAATTACAAAACATAAAATCATTGTCATGAAAGAATGTTTCCGTGTCGGGCTGTACCGGCAGGGGCTGCTTCATGATCTGTCAAAATACAGCTGGACGGAATTCCGGGTAGGCTGCAGGTACTATCAGGGAACCAGAAGCCCGAACAATGCAGAGCGGGAAGAGAAAGGCTATTCTTCTGCGTGGCTTCATCACAAGGGAAGGAACAAGCATCATTATGAGTACTGGATTGATTACAGCCTGGACGGGAAAAAAATACTTGCCGGAATGAAGATGCCTGTCAACTATGTTGTGGAAATGTTCCTCGACCGCATTGCAGCGAGCAAGGTGTATAAGGGCAGCAGATACAAAGATACCGATCCGCTGGAATACTATATGAACGGGAAGGCCGGCGACCTGATGCATCCGGAGACAAGGGCTCTTCTCGAGAGGCTTCTGCGCATGCTTGCTGAACAGGGAGAAGATAAGACTTACCGGTTCATCAGACAAAAGGTGCTCAGACGCGGATTCCGCACTAATCTCAATTGGCATCGGACAGTATATGCCGGAGGACAGAAGAAGAAAATGTTCCGGAAAGCATAGAGGCGAAAAAGAAGTGAAAAATGGTGAAAAAGAAGAGGATGTCTCCGGCGTGCAGTCTGCCGTACCGGGTTCCTCTTCTTTTTTATGTCTTGGTTATTCCGGATAATATAACTGGGAATCGTGAATGTCTGTCAGGACATTGGTCAAAAATCTTCGGGCAAGATATTTTGCCATGGGAAGGTTCATATCCAGATAGTTTCCGCAGTCTTTCGCAGAGGCGCCAGGGATCTCTCCTTCGTAAGATGCGATAAATGTATACATCTCTTTCAGGAGAGGAACGATATCTGCGGAAGAGTAGTCGCCTGCCAGAAGGAGGTAAAAACCAGTGCGGCATCCCATGGGGCCGAAATAGATTACCCGGTCTTTATAATCAGCGTGATTTCTGAGGAAAGTTGCCCCCAGATGTTCGATTGTGTGAACTTCAGCTGTATTCATAACCGGCTCATCGTTCGGGCTGGTCATGCGGATGTCAAATGTGGTGATAACCGAGCTGTTCACAGTATCCTTTCTTGACACATAGACTCCGGGAACAAGCCTGATATGATCAACTGTAAAACTTGCAATTTTTTCCATAATACTATCCAATCCTTTCCCGGCAGAACTTATGTCTGCCAGCTTGTTTTTCTGATGATGGTTTTATTATAGCCCTGCGGTGAGAAAATCACAATACCTGCTTTGGGATTGACACATCGTCAAATCGGCAGGTATACTGGTTAGAGCACAGAAGAGAAGATGAGAGGAGTTGATCTTTTTATGATGTTATATATCGTGCGGCATGGGGAGACAGAGTGGAACCGCCTGCATAAGGTGCAGGGACATACAGATATTCCGCTTAATGATTACGGAAAACATCTGGCGGAGGAGACCGCGGAGGGAATGAAGGACATTTCCATTGATCTCGGATTCACCAGTCCGCTTTTGCGCGCAAAAGAGACGGCTCAAATTCTTTTGAGGGGACGGAATGTCCCTCTTTTCGAAGAGGAGAAGATCGAGGAAATCAGTTTTGGGCGCTATGAGGGAATGTACAGCGGAGGCGAGAACAGCAACGCTGACAGCGAGGCGTTTAACCGTTTTTTTACCGACACTGCAAATTATCTTCCCCCGGAAGACGGAGAAACAGTAGAGCATCTGTACGAGCGTACCGGAGAGTTCCTTCAGAGAATCTCCGCAGATGAAAGCCTGGCAGATAAAAATATTCTTGTCTCAACCCACGGCGCAGCGATGACAGCAATTCTGAACCGGATCAAGGGGAACGTGTCTGTCGCGGAGTTCTGGAAGGACGAAGTCCCCCCGAACTGTTCCGTTACTCTGGTTGAAGCCAGTGCAGGGAGGATGAGGATTGTTAAGGAAGGAATGATCTTCTATAAAGAAGAGGTGAAGCACTGGAAAACGGTGTGAAATCTGAGTTTGTCTGATTCTTCCGAGCAGGAGAATCGTTCGAGAACCGCGGAATAAAGTTTGTAAAGCCGTATTCAAAGGGGAGGGGCATTGTCTTTTGCTCCGCTCCATGGAGTAAGAAAAACTAAGGGATCTGACAAATGACTAAAAACAACAGGGCAGATGGGCAACTCGTTTCACTCAGACAATCCCATCTGCCCTGTTAACGTCATTG
>DXGZ01000058.1 GCA_019113645.1 Candidatus Mediterraneibacter vanvlietii
CAGCATATCAACAGGAAGTCTGCCCAGATTGTGACATAACAAAACATAATTATCCTTCATATCTGTTGTTAGAATATAATTTTTGCTTTTTTTAACACAGTATTCCTCCATTTTACTAAGAAATAATATGGAAAAAAAAGCCGGTTTCATGATTCCGTTTTTTGTCATTAATCCGCTTCCGCCAAAAAGCATCTGATTCGTGTCCATCGCACTCATATAAGAGTCATTCAAAATATAAATACCGATTTTATCTACATTTCCAAGGTTCTGCAGTACAGTGCTTATCATATAAGCCCCACGAAATCTGGTATCATTCAGCAAATTTCTCTGAAAGGCAGACAAACCAAATTCCACAATATAAATCGGAAGCCCTTTCCATTTAGTCTCATCAATAAGCCTTCTGTAGGAAATCATCTGCTTATAGACATACTCTTCATAAAAAATCCATCTTCTTGCATCATTCTGAAATTCATATGGATATGTGATACAAGAAATAAAATCCGGAAATATATTTCTTTTGATCAATCGATTCATTTCATTCTTTATGTTTTCTTCTCCATATACCATACTGAAATTTGCGGCGCCGATCTGCGTATCCGGCATATAATCTTTTAATATTTTATACATCATTACTGGATAATCCAGACCTTCACCCTCACTTAAAAACGATGGCGAACTCACAAAATAAGGCTGTGGATACCATAAATCAAATACCCATTTGTTCAAGACATTTTTCCCATATCGATGTTTCAGATGCTTTACTAAAGCTTTGAATGCCCCGCCTATCTCATCAAGCGATCTATATTTAATATGAATTTCTTCCACAATATTCTGCTTTACTGCAAATTCCTTTGAAATAAATGCAAGATGCCAATATGGAATAAAATTATTATCAAGGAGAAAATCCATACATTCATCAATGTACTCATAATCATAATCCAAATCATTTTCCGAAATATATTTCCCAAGATTCATCTCGTCTGTTAATACATTCCAAAAGCGAACATATACTACGGGAATTCTTTGTCTGTATGTAAGCAATGCCTTTCGAACAGACGCGTTCCTAAGTTCTGATACCGGTCCAACGCTAATCAGATTTTTCCACGTTGGTGCGATTCTTACAATCTCCGCATTTTTCACATCAATTCGATTGATAGTTCTAAATCTTTGATTCGCATCTTCCTTGGCGAGAATTTCCTCTACTTCACCAAATAATTCTTTCTCATATGATTCCATTTCCGGAGACTCTGTAATCGTCATACTTTTTCTGAACTCAGAGGGAGTAACTCCATATTGCTGAAAGAAAACTTTATTAAAAACCTTCATGTTTGAAAATCCACTGTCCATCGCAATACGAGTCACAGAGTAATTCGTATGGATCAACTGGTTTCCTGCATATTTCAATCTTAAAATACTGACATATTTCGAAAATGTCATTCCCAAATTATCACTGATAAACTTCGAAAGATATGGAACTGACAGATTCAAAAGTCCCGACAGATCACTCAAGGATAATTCCTGATTAAAATTACTTTCAATATATGCAATAATCTGGGATATTCTCTGTTCATTTTCGGAAACTCTTCCTATAACCTGTTCACGACTCATCAAAAAAGAATCTTCCAGAATCTGAATAATCTGATAGAACCCGGCTATAAAATAATGTCCTGTTTTCCGAGATAACAGATATCTGGCTAAAATATCCTTCATGGTTTTCTTCAAATTAGAGTAATCCTTTTGTGGTTCTGCAACAGAATTGCACCAAACATAACCAATGTACCCGAAATTTTCGGGACTGAAAACATTCTGAGGTATGTCAAATTCAGCAACAATAATATCATTTGAAACTCTATCATAAGAAAATCTTGTACCGTTATTAATAACAAGCAGATCATCTTTATGCATTCTGTAATTATCATATCTTGTAACTGCATCCAGAGTGCCTTGAATCACATATATCAATTTCATGATTCCTCGGAAATCGCTCTGTGCATGAAGATTCTTTCTGTTCATAATTCTCAGTTTAAAATTTTCTGATAAATACCTTTTCTTTTCATGAAACATATGCATTTCCTTTTTGAGCAAACTCAACCATTTATATTATCCCTCACCACTTCCAGCGCTTTATCCAACTGATTATCTGCTTCCGGATCATCTTCATCATACTCATATTCCACTTCCACATCCGGCTCCACGCCCGTGCCGTTTATGCTTCTTCCGCTCGGAGTATAATATTCGGCGATCGTCAGCTTAAAACTGGTTCCGTCTCCCAGATCAATGATCTGCTGGACAACGCCCTTTCCATATGTCGTCATTCCTACGATCTGGCCGATTCCATAGTCCTGAATGGCGCCGCTGAAGATCTCTGATGCGCTGGCGCTGTACTGGTTTACAAGCACTGCCAGCGGCTTGGTAAACTCATTGGAACCATCACAGGTAATTTCTTCCGTATTTCCGTTCTTATCTTTTGTAGATACGATTGTTCCTTCCGGAAGCAGGAGTTTCAGCATATCCGTTACCGTGGACAGATTGCCGCCAGGGTTGCTCCTGAGGTCAATAACCAGACCTTTCATTCCCTGGTTCTCCAGATCATCAAGGGCTTTTTTGAACTGATCGTATGTCACCTCGTCGAACTCGCTGACCCGGATATATCCGATCTGATTCTCCTTCATTTCGTAATTTACGGTCTGCACTTCGATTACATCCCTAGTCGCTGTCATTTCCAGCTCTTCTCCGTCCCGCATCACACTCAGCGTAACGTCCGTTCCGGTCTCCCCTTTGATCCAGGACACCACAGTTTCCAGATCTGTTCCCGAAGTATCTCTGCCATCCACCTGATAAAGGATATCTCCTTCCCTGAGCCCTGCCTGATCCGCAGGGGAATCTTTATACACATTGGTGATCGTAATTTCCCCGCTGTTAATGTTCTGGGACATAGTTGCGCCGATCCCTGAAAATTCTCCTGATGTTGTCTCAAACAGCGCTTTCGTCTCTTCCTCATCATAATACTCTGTGTAAGGGTCGCCCAGCGCGCCGGCATAACCGGAATAAATTCCATCAATCAGCGCATCCTTATCAATCTCATCCTCGTAAAGATAATAATCCTCAATCAGACCGTTGATCATATCCAGCTTCGCATCCACATCGGCTTTAGAAATGGTATCGGATGCAAAATTCCCGCTGTGAAGCTCCCCGAAAAACTGCTCCGCTCCCCACACACCGAGCATAATCAGAACCGCTGCCGCCAGCCCGACTACAACACCGGTGCCGAACCTGCCGCCTTTTTGTTTTGCCGCCTTTTTGTTCCCGTCCTGACCGTTTCCGTATTCCGGTTTGTTTTCTGTCTCCATATTTATCTCCGTTTTCCTATATTTTTATATTCTCCCCGGCACGGAAAATATCTTCCTGCCGTACGGGTCCTCTTCCTTCTTAATCGGATAGGGGAAGATTCCTTCCCCTATCCGCCCACCGTGATACCTCGCTCATCTCGGGGCATTGCCGCTCGATGACCGTTGCCCGGAGGATGCCGCTCGTGCAAGCACAGCGATCGTCCTCCGGCGTATCGCACAAAGAGAAAGACAAAGCGAATCCTTCTTCCGCTTTGTCCTCCCTCAATGCGGCTTCTGTCCGCCGCTATGTATTACATATATTTATCCGGATTCACAGCCACACCGTTCTCTTCCACCTGGAAATGAAGATGTGGTCCGGTGGACTGCCCTGTGCTGCCCACATATCCGATCTGCTGACCTTTTTCAACCGTCTGTCCTGCTGTCACGCACAGTGCGCTGTGATGCATGTATTTTGTCGTCAGCCCGTTGCCGTGATTGATAACCACCCAGTTTCCGGCACTGCTGCTGTATCCTGCGATCACAACCGTACCGGCTGCCGCCGCATAGGTCGGAGTTCCTACCGGAGCCGCATAGTCATGCCCCTTGTGGCCTCCCACCTCGAACTCACGGATTTCACCGAAGTAGCTGGACTGGTATGTATAGCCCGGACACGGATGTGTGAAATATCCGTTTCCACTCACTACATTTTCACTGCTGGGGTCTGTATAACCGCCGTTGTTTGCCGCCGCTTCTGCTGCAGCTCTGGCCTGTTCTTCCTGGATCCGTTTCGCCTCTTCGGCTTTCGCTCTCAGATCGTCCAGCGTTGCCTGGTTCTCACTGATCTGATCCTGAATATCCGCCAGCTGCGCGTCCTTGCTGTCCAGCATTGCCTGCACTTCATTCTGCTGGCTGATCAGCTGATCCTGAAGGCTCTGGAGCTCCGTATATTCATTCTGGAGCGCTGCCTCCTTCTCCTCCACTTCTTTCACAGTGTCCTGATATTTTACCAGCTCATTTCTATCATATTCCGAAATCTGGGAAATATACTCCGCTTTATTCAGAAAATCACCTATATTTTCACTGGAAAAAAGCAGCTCCATCAGCTGGGTATTGCCACCCTCATACATGAATTTGATGCGGATTTTCATGCTCTCGTACTGATTGTTCTCAGCAACCTTCGCTTCAACCAGCTCATTCTCTGCTTCTTCGATCTCTGCTTCTTTGGATGTCAGCTTCTCCTGAGTTGCATTCATATCCGCAATAATGCCGTCAAGCTGTTCCGAGAGAGAATCCCTCTCAGCCTGAGTCGCTTCCTTCTGCTGCTCCAGTTCGTCCGCTTTCTGCTCAGCTTCATCGATCGTCACTGCCCCTGCCGTAAGCGGCATGCACAGAACCACGGCAAAAGCCATCAAAAGCCCCGTCAGTCTTCTCATCCGCTTTTTCATGCACACACCTCCTATACTTTCAGGTGCTTGCGCACAGTGAAGAAACTTCCAAGGAAACCGATACCGATTCCCATCAGAATGCCGATCGGAAGAAGTACCTGGTACACACTTCCTACCGGAAGGAAGTCGATGATATTCTGAAGGATGCTGAACCGCGTCATGATATACTGTACTGCTCTGTCATAGAGGAAATACAGCAGAGTAAGCGGAATCGCCGCTCCGAAGATACCGATGATCACACCTTCGATCACGAACGGGGACCGCACCACAAAATCTTTTGCTCCGATATATTTCATAATGGCGATCTCTTCCCGTCTCACGGTGATACCCATGGTAACCGTATTGCTGATCAGGAAGATCGACACACCGAACAGAATGATGATAATCGCGATGGAAACAATAGCCACAAGTGTGTTCACACTGGAAAGCGTATTTGCAACCACGTCTGACTTGTTAACCTGGCGCACACCGTCAAGGTTCTGCGCAAACTCTACCAGATCATTCTGCGTTGCGGACAGCGAACGACTTCTCGCAAAGACACTTTCATTGTCCGACCCGTCATCTACTGTCTGCATGTATACTTCATAGTTGTCAGAAGTTGCCAGCGGATTGTCATCTTTAAATCCTTCCGCCAGCTCCGTATTGTCTCCGAAATACTGCTGCTGGAACTCCTCCCAGGCCTCATCTGCCGACACATAGACAACATCTGAAACCCCTTCGTGATTTCTCAGCTGATCCCCGATCTCCTGTTTCTGCTCATCCGTAGCGTCCGGCTCAAAGAATACCGTGATGGCAACGCCTTCCTCTGCAGAACGGATGATATACTGGAAATTGACGAGAATCGAGAAAAATAAACCAAACAGGAAGATACAAGCTGACATCGTCGCAATGGATGCGAGTGAAAACATCTTGTTCCTCCATATGTTCTTAACGCCCTGTTTTCCTACGTATCCTAATGTACTAATCCTCATTTATATACCCACCTTTTTGTTCGTCGCTGACGATTACACCCTGTTTCATCGTAATCACGCGCTCGCTCATCTCGTTTACGATCTCCTGGTTATGCGTTACGACAAGTACTGTCGTCCCGCGCTCATTCGCCTCCTTCAGAATACTCATGATCTCCCATGAGTTCGTGGGATCCAGGTTACCGGTCGGCTCATCGCACAACAAAATGGCAGGTTCATTTACCAGAGCTCTTGCGATTGCCACACGCTGCTGCTCCCCTCCGGATAACTCCTTCGGGAAAGACTTATACTTCTGCGCCAGTCCGACAAGGGAAAGCGCTGCCGGCACTTTCTTCTTGATCACTCTTGTCGGCGTCTCAGTCACACGCAGTGCAAACGCAATATTTTCATAAATATTTCTGTCCTTCAGAAGTCGGAAATCCTGAAAGACAACTCCAAGTCCCCTTCTGTACTTCGCAATGTGACGATGCTTCATCCGGTTTAAGTTCTGTCCGTTTACGATGATCGTACCTTCTGTCGGATTCAGTTCTTTCATGATCAGACGGATCAGTGTGGATTTTCCCGAGCCGCTGTCTCCGACGATGAAAACGAACTCGCCCCGTTCAATCTTCACGGACACTCCATTCAGGGCCGGATTGCCCTTGGAATATTCCTTCGTCACGTTCCTTAACTCAATCATATGTGCCTCCTAATTATTCATACTCCTATCTATGGCGGCTGGTCATGCCAGTTTAATACTCAAGTGATTCCATGTACTTCATGTATTTCACGACCATGAGTGCAATCTTGAATGTAATCGCATCCTCGAACACACGCAGATCGAGACCGGTACTTTTCTGAAGCTTGTCCAGCCTGTATACAAGAGTATTTCTGTGAATATAAAGCTGCCTGGACGTTTCCGATACATTGAGACTGTTCTCAAAGAATTTGTTAATTGTCGTCAATGTCTCCTCATCAAAATCGTCCGGAGATTTCCCCTCGAAAATCTCTTTGATAAACATCTTGCACAGCGGGATCGGGAGCTGATAGATCAGTCTTCCGATTCCAAGCGTTGTAAACGCCACGATATCTTTCTCGTCAAAGAAGATCTTGCCGACATCCAGGGCAAGTTTCGCCTCTTTGTAGGATTTGGAAACTTCCTTGATATCGTTCACGATAGTTCCGTAAGCGATACGGATACGCTCCTCTTCTCCCTCACTGTGAAGTGTATCCAGCATCTCTTTCGCCATCTTCTCAAGTTCCTTGTTTCCGTCTTTCTCGGAAAGCTCCTTGACTACGATAATGTTCTTCTCATCCACCGCTGTGATGAAATCTTTTGATTTTCCTCCCAGCAGGCTTCTCACATTCTCGAGCGCAGCGTTATCTTTTTCGTGCGATGTCTCAATTATAAAGATAACACGTTTTACTTCCGTGTCAATATGTAATTTTTTCGCGCGGTTATAAATATCCACCAAAAGAAGGTTATCCAGAAGAAGATTTTTAATAAAATTATCTTTGTCAAACCGCTCTTTGTAGGCAACTAAAAGACTCTGAATCTGAAACGCCGCAATCTTGCCGAGCATGTAGACATCCTCGCTGTCACCGTCTGCAAGAAGCACGTATTCCAGTCTCTGTTCATCGAAGATCTTAAAGAACTGGCATCCCTGAATCACCTGGCTGTCCGCCGGAGATTCCACGAAAGAAAGTACTGCGTCGGTGCAGTCCTGCACGCTGTCAAAAGTCGCGGCAAGCTCTTTGCCCTCTGTGTCAAGCACGCAGAAATCAACTCTTGAAATGCCCTTTAAGCCCTCGATCGTATTTTGCAGTATCTGATTAGATATCATGTTTTCCCTCCACTCCTCCGTTTCACCGATGTACACTTTTCACAAATTTTTAGCAAAAAATAATATATAATTCACGTATTCAAATTCTATATTAATGCAAAACATCAAAAAAAGAAAGAGGAAATCCATTTATTTTATGCATTTCCTCAAAACTTTTACAAAAAATTCATATTTCTAAACTTATACATTCTTCACAAAAAGGATTATTCCTGCATTTCCGCGGTTCAGTCTTCCTTCTGCTTCTCCACTCTCCGCCGGAACATTGTCTTTAAGAAAAAATGTCTGATCTGCCGGAATATCTTCCGTTCATCGTAACTTCTCACAAGAGCGTCTCCGCATCCGAACCATACTTTCACGTTCAGAAGCTGGCGGTTTCTTCCTATAAACTGTTCCTGATAGGGGGAGGGCAGAACTGAGAGTATACAGTCCGTCTCTGTCCCGTTAATGTAGTTGATCACGCTTTCCTCCCGATTATCATCCGGTCCGAGAAGCGCGTCCCCGGTAAAACGGATTCCCCGGTTGTATCGCTGGATTGCCTCTTCCACGCGTGTCAGCTCTTCCTCTGTTTCAGCTAACACAAATACCTTCTTCTGATTCTTCTGCAGGTATTTCATGAAAATCTTCAGAAAAGTCCGGTTTTCCGTTTCCTTCAGTTTTACTCTGTCCTGTATGTCAGCCGCTTCCAGGATCTCCGCTTCTCCTGGAAGAACCATCTTAAGGCCGGCCGTATATTCTTTCCACTCTTCATTCTCCTGTCCGCTCATCAGAGTATCCATGGACAGGATCTCAATTGTATCAACTGAGTCATTCTCCATAAACCGCATGGCTTCCAGCATTGCTTCTTTCGCCGTAAGGCAGTCCATCTCGACACCCAGGATCTTAATTCTATCTTCCATAATCACATCACCCGTATCATCGGTGTAAAGGGGACTTAAAGGCACTGCCCCGGCCCGGTCTCCTCAATTGTACAATTTTATCAAAAATGTTCCTCGTTGTAAAGTTTTTACTGATGATCCCTTTTCTTTTTTGTCACCATTCCGCCGATTCTTCCGGTCTCCTTTGACGTCAGCGACTTCCACCCCTGGGAGAGTACCCGGTCCAGAAGCCCCAGTTCTTCCGCCACTTCGTATTTCAGCTTTTCTTCCGGCTCCAGATGGTTAAGGTCTATTTTTTTCTCTTTCTTTTTTGCCATACAATTCCCTCTTTTCCGTTTTCCAAAAGTATTTCCGAAAAAGAGGGAATTATTCACATGACCTGCTGATATTACAGCGGTTTGTCCGGTATGATAATCGCCGCTATGATGTAAGCCACAATCCCGCTGCCCGTGCATCCAAACAGCACGAACAAAAGCCTGATCAACGTGGCATCAACGTTAAAATATTCCCCGATTCCGCCGCACACTCCACACAGCATTTTGTTCTCTCTCGAACGGTATAATCTTTTTTCCACCATAATATACAACTCCTCTCCGTTCTTGCAATTAACAGTTATTCAAACATAATCTCTATTCGTCCGGCCCTGCATTCTGTCTTAATCAGACATTCGCTTCCATTGTCTATTTTCATATTCTTCCCGAGTCCGCCATATGTTTCCGGACCAATCACAACTTCTCCCGCGCTGGAAGACACTTCGTAATTGTAGGTGTCGATTCCGCCCGCAGCAGTATAGCGTATTTCTCCCACCGAACAGTTTAAATCCGCCTCGTCTGTCACCTCGCCCTGAAGTATAATCTGTCCTGCCCTGCAGTCCGCCTCAAGTTTCTCTGCTGAGAAGCCGCTCAGCACAATCTGCCCTGCGCCGACATCCGCGGAAATCTCTTTCCCTGAAATGCCGTCCATCTCGACCGCCCCTGCTCCCAGTTCCACGGATACCTCTTCAAAGGCAGTCCCCGCAGGGATGCTGATATAGAGCATTCCCACATCATTCGTATTTCTATATTGATGATGTTCCATTTCTATTTGAAGCTCATCTCCGTCTTCCTCCACATGCAGCTGATCTCTAAGATCCGAACGGACATATCTGGTGTCCACCAGAATCCGTCCGCCATCATAAAGGCTGACCCTTGCAGCCATTCCGCCCAGATCCAATTGAAAATTCTGTGGGATATCATAGGAAATAACAGTATCCCCGTTTTCATCCCCCGGGACATAACCGTCTCCGGAAGCGTCGGATCCCCCTGCAATTTCCGGAAGTTCCTCCGGAACTTCCCCGTCCGAAGATACAGATCCACTGCCTGCGTACCCCATCATGTCGTCCTCCCAGAAATCCGCAATCCATCTTTCTTCCCGGTCACGCAGCGCACAGAATCCTCCCATAACCGCGCCTGCCCCAATCAGAAACAGCCCGGTCACAGCAAACACCGCACATACAATCCAGAATACCTTCCATCTCTTCCGCACAGCCTACACCGCCTTTCCGTATAACGGCCGCCTGCACAGGTTCACAAATCCTCTCAGCATAGCCGGATAAACTAAGATACAGAGCTTCACACTTCCTGCTGCAGCAATCAGGCCGAGAGTAAAAAGCAGAATTCCTGTTCCGATGACAATAAGTCCGCCCGGTGGGATAACCAGAAGCGCGACTCCTGCAGCCACCACAAAGATTCCGCCGACCGTCACTGCCACAGAAGCAATCACCAGAGCAGCGAATATCCCTACCGCAGCAGCCGCCAGCCCGAGTGCCACGCACGCAACGGTCAGAGACACCGGCCATGCAGCAATCGCAATCAGAGCGATCAGAAGTATCTTCAGACCTCTATTGGTCCACGGCGACTTTCCTGTTTTCTGTTCCCTATCTTGCGCACTCTCCTGGTCTGTCCGGTTCTCAGAGGACTTCTGGCCGTATTTTTCCATATAATCTTTTTCCTCATACTCCGCTTCATTAAACTCTCTTCCATAATAATCGGCTTTGATGGACTCCGCCGCCTTCAGCGGACTTCCCAGTTCCCGGATCACCTCAGCTTCATTCGCAGCACCGGAGTCCTCAAAATAATCTGCATAATACTGAACCGCAGCCTGTCGCTCCTCCTCCGGCAGCTCCAGAAGCAGTCTCTCTAGTTCAGCCAAATATTCTTCACGGTTCATGCAGGTACACCTCCCTCAAATATTGCGTTAATCTTCCGGGTATAAGCCTTCCATTCCGACTTATACAAGTTGAGCTGCGCCATCCCTCTGGCCGTCACTTTATAGTATCTCCTGTTTCTTCCATCAAACTGCCTGTCATACACTTCCAGACAGTCATCTTTCTGCAGACGGCGCAGCACCGGATACAGCGTAGATTCTGACACATCAATTACTTTCCGCACATCCTGTGTGATCTTATATCCATATGTCCCCTCATCTTCCATTGAGACAACGGCAAGAACGATCGCATCCAGGAGTGCCGCGCCCGTATTGAATACCATGCGATCACCCTTTCTGTTATATCTTTTCTTATATTATATTTTATATAATATATTCAGTCAATATAATATTGCTTAAGTAATACCGATAGATTTCTTAAGATTTTCTAAAGCTATATTTTCTGCCCGGCGTTCTTTCAAAGCTGTTTTCCGGCAAACAAAAAAGAGCAAAGCATCTTTACTGCATACTTTACTCTTTTCCTCTGTTCTTCTAATTCTTTTTCCGCGCTTAAAACAGCTGATCGAATCTTTCCATGGCTTCTTTTGTCTTCTCATGAGTTCCAAATGATGTCAGGCGGAAATAGTTCTTTCCGTTTACACCAAAACCTGCTCCCGGAGTTCCGACAACCTGAATCTTCTCAAGCAGGTAGTCGAACAGCTCCCAGGACTCCATTCCGTCCGGGCACTTGAACCAGATATACGGAGAGTTCACGCCGCCTGTGAACGGAATATTTTTCTTTCTGAGTGTATCCGCGATCACACGTGCGTTTTCCATATAATAGGAAATGTTTTCCATACATTCCTTCATGCCTTCCTCGGAGAACACTCTGGCGGCAGCATACTGAATAATGTACGGAGTACCGTTGAACTTTGTGGACTGTCTTCTGTTCCACATGTCATGCAGGCTTAATTCCTGTCCGTTTGACGCTGTGAACACAAGCTCCTTCGGAACAATCGTATAGGAGAAACGTGTTCCGGTAAACCCTGCTGTCTTGGACAGCGAGCAGAACTCGATCGCGCATTTTTCCGCGCCCTCAACTGCATAGATACTTCTCGGCAGTTCCGGTTCGGAGACAAATGCCTCGTAAGCAGAATCGAACAGAATAACCGCTTCGTTTTTAATCGCATAGTCCACCCACTCTTTGAGCTGCTCTTTATTGTAGCAGGCGCCGGTCGGGTTGTTCGGGGAACACAGATAGATGATGTCCGCCTTCACAGAGTCATCCGGCATGGGCAGGAAATTGTTCTCCTCTGTTCCGTTCATATAAGTGATCTGCTTTCCATCCATCGTGTTTGTATCCACGTAAACCGGATATACCGGATCCGGCACAAGAATCACATTGTCTTTTGCAAACAGCTCGGTAATATTTCCAGTGTCGCTTTTCGCTCCGTCAGAGATAAATACCGCGTCCGGATCAATCGTCACTCCGTTGCGCGCATAGTAATCAGCTACAGCTTTGCGCACAAACTCGTATCCCTGCTCCGGTCCATATCCTTTAAACGTCTCAGAAACAGCCTGTGAGTCAACCGCTTCGTGAAGCGCCTCAATCGCTGCTTTTGTAAGCGGACGCGTCACGTCTCCGATTCCAAGGCGGATAATGTTGCCCGCTTTGTCCGGATTCTGCTGCTCATAAGCGCTTACCCTGCGTGCAATCTCAGCGAAAAGATAACTGTCCTGTACATTCAGATAATTTTCATTTAACTTTGGCATTCTTATCTTCCTTTCCGTTTTTTGCTTTATCACTTTACCCAGGAAAATATCTTAGCAGAAATTCCGATGATTTTAAAGCAGTCAGGCAAAATTTTTACGAAAAAAGTGTCTGTATGGGGAAGATCAGCTATTTAGTTCAATAATTACCGGTTTCAAATCGGACGAAAACAGAGTGGATTTACAAGACGTATTCTGCCGGGAGGGGGATTGCGGGCGACTTCCGCTCCAGGGAATAAGGGAAACTAAGGAGTTCCGGGGACGGACTAAAAGCAGAGACAGACGGTGAGCAACTCGCTGCGCTCAAACAATCTCACCGTCTGCCCCAACGTCCCTCCCCGGAACTCCAAGTTTGCCTAATCCCCCTCCGAAGTCAGCCGTCCACAATCCCCCTCCCGGCAGAAAAGTTTTTGCAATAGGGGCTGTTTTCTGTTCTATCCAGATCG
>DXGZ01000059.1 GCA_019113645.1 Candidatus Mediterraneibacter vanvlietii
GTAGGAGGCATAGTCCTTTCGACGGGTAAAATAGGAAGGGCCGCTGTGACATACACAGAAGATCTGGGGATAGAAGTAGTGATCTTTATCCTTGTCGCTGACCGGAAAGGGGAACAGAAGCTTCATGCTCCCATCAATGACAAAATGATTTTTCATCTGTTCACTGGCTTCAGCGAACAAGGTGTTTCTTGTATCTTCGGTTATATTTTCCTGCTGTTCCACCTCTTTGGAAAGATTGTAATTGGTCAGAAATTTACCGTCATATTCAAAAAAGTGAATTCTTTCAAACATGATTTATCCTCCATATAATCGTGAAAAACTTCCCGGACTTTGAAATGTCGGAGTATGAAATGGCAATATAATATGAATTTATGGCAATATACTATGTACTAACACTGATTATACCTAATTATAATTAAGTCAGCAAGAGCAAAAAGATATGAATAAAGAGGAGGTATCTTATGGAAACGGGTAAAGTAAAAGGGATTACAAAGTTTAGTATTGCGTTGGGATTTCTTGGACAGGCATTACTGACGGGGCTGGTTGCCGGGTATATTACCTATTTCGGCACGGACATTGTAGGAGTTTCTGCGCTCGCAATGGGAAATATTTTGCTTGTTTCCCGAGTTTTTGACGGCATTACAGATATTCTCATGGGAGCTGTAATCGACCGGACGAAGAGCAAACAGGGAAAAGCCAGACCGTGGATTATTAGAGCAATTGTGCCGTCTGTACTGTTCACAATTCTACTGTTTTCGACACCAGGAACAATATCAGGAACAGCAAAGATTGTATTTATTTTTGTGATGTATAATTTATACGCACTGGCATACACAGCATTAGGATGTGCAATGAGTACGCTGAATGTTCGACTGACAAGAAATGAAAAAGAGATTAATACAATCAGTACGCTGATCATGTTTGGAAGCATTTTAGGCAATACACTTATTAACGCGGTTGCGGTATCGGTTCTTACCGCGTTAAGTGGTGGAAGCAACCAGTATACAAGAACAGCCTTTATAGAGTTTGCGGTTATTCTTGGAGTCATCTGTCTTGTGGGAACATTACTTACATATTTTACAACGACTGAAATTAAGGATACGGAAGATACTCAGGATGGGCAGAAAAAATCGGGTACTAATACGAAAAAAAGTATTCTTGCTCTTTTGAAAAACAAATACTGGATCATGCAGCTTATAAATACAGTATGTGTTTACCTGGGGCTTTATACAAGACTTGCGGTTATGATTTACTATGGAATGTATGTGCTCGGTAACCCGGGGCTGGTTGCAGTACTTGTAATTGCAGATAATATACCGGGGCTGATTGCGATGCCGCTTGCGCTCACAATCAGTAATAAAGTCGGAAAGAGAAAAGCTTCTCTGATCGGACTGCTGCTTACATTGATCGGCTTTGTTCTTATGTTCCTGAATATTTACAATGTGCCGCTGTTTGTTGTAGGACTTGTAATTAAAGGATTATTTTTTGCTCCGGTTCAGGGTGCGACAAATGCGTTTATTGCGGACAGCGCTCTTTATGGAGAGTGGAAATTTGGTGTTAAATCAGAAGGTATGGCCTATAGCGCGATCAGTTTTGCAAACAAATTCAGCAGCGGCCTTTCAGGCGTTGTTGTTGGCTGGGTGCTGGCGCTGACAGGATATGTCGGCGGGGCAGCTGTACAGACAACATCTGCAATAAACGGAATCATCTTCCTTTATATCGGTGTGACGCTGATCTGTACGATCGGTCAGATTATTATCTTCGCACTTTATGATCTGGACAAAAAGATGCCTCAGATCAGAAAAGAACTTAATGAAAGAGTATAAATAGCAGGCAGCGCCGGGCTTTCCGGCGCTATCTATATAATAAAGGTTTGAAAAAATGAAAAATATAGATCATTATTTGAACAGAATATTAGAATATGCAGAGAAAAATTATCAGAGGATGTTCCGTGAGCCGGACGGATATTTGAAATATCAGTTTCTTGTTCCGGGAAGCTGCTATGATAATTGTCTGTGGGACTGGGACAGCTGGCTTACGAATATTGCACTCCGACAGTTTGTAACCAGAGATATTTCTGATTATGAAAAAGGATGTATCATAAATTACCTTGAATATCAGGACGATGAGGGGAGGATCCCGATCATGATTCTTCCGGACCGCATGCTTCCGGATTTTTCAGCGCCTTGTACAGAGAATATTCATAAACCATGTCTTGCGCAGCATGCTTCATTCCTGACCAGTATTTATGGAAATGCGGATTGGCTGAGACCGTATTTTGATAATCTGCTTGCATTTGTTTTATATTATTATAGAAAATGCAGACATAAGACAGGACTCTATTTCTGGAATGATGATATTGCTATTGGTGTGGATAATGATCCGAGTACCTTTTATCGGCCACATAAAAGTTCAGCTTCTATTTTTCTCAACTGTATGATGTACATGGAATTGAAATCAGTATGTTATTTGGGAAAGCTCTTAGGAAGAGATGTGAGCTTTTTCAGCCAGGAGGCGGAAAATTTGAAGCATACTGTACGCCGATATTGTTATGATGAAAAAGATGGATTTTACTACAGTGTAGATTTAAATCTGTGTCCTGTGGATAAAACACAGTTTTTTCATGCAGGGGCTCCAAGAAATTGGGACTGCCTGATTCAGCGTATCGGTTGTTGGTCGGGATTTCTGGCTATGTGGAGCGGTATAGCGACATCGGAGCAGGCGGAGCGGATGGTGAAAGAAAATCTGCTGAATGAAAGTTCGTTTTGGGCGCCATATGGTGTCAGATCACTGTCAAAATATGAAAAAATGTATCAGGTTAAAGCCACAAATAATCCTTCCTGCTGGTTGGGACCAGTTTGGGGAATATCGAATTATCTTGTGTTCTGTGGATTGCTTCGGTATGAATATGAAGCAGAAGCGGCTGAGCTGGCCCAAAAAACAATAAAGCTCCTTGGACAGGATATAGAACGGTGCGGAGAAATGCATGAGTATTATGATCCGGAAAGTGGTGAACCTGTTATGAATCCGGGATTTCAGAATTGGAATTTGCTTGCTGTAAATATGGGAGCATGGCTGTCCGGAACTTCTTTTGTTTCAGGAATGGACTTGTGTAAATTTGAAAAAAAATAAAGTAAGAGGTTATCACATGAAAATAACGGAATTAAAATTCAACGGGATCTCACAGCCATTGGGATACGATATGATATCCTGTACTCTTACATGGAACGTGGAGGAGGCAGCGGGCACGCACACTGCGGGTTATTCGGTACGGGTATCTGAGAATCCGGACTTCCGGGATATTCTGTGGGAAGAATCAGGGACATCAGTGCCGACAGGAGGCGTGAATCTGCGGTTTGCCCGGTCCCCACGGACGCGATATTATGTGGCGGTCAGCGTGACTGATGAGACGGGGGACAGCGCCGCGGTGCGGAGCTGGTTTGAGACGGGAAAGATAGATGAGGAATGGAAGGCGCGGTGGATAACCTGCGCGGAGCAGGATATTTACCCTGTCTTTGGAAGGCTCTTTCAGATGAAAAGACCGGTGGCACAAGCCCGTCTGTATCTGTCCGCGGCAGGCGTATTTGAAGCGTATCTGAACGGAAAAAAGATCGGGGATGAGTATCTGACGCCTTATCTTACAGATTACAGGGAACGGATGCAGGTGATCACATTTCCGGTGGAAGAGTATCTGCAGGAGGAGAACCGTCTGGAAATCATGACCGGGAAAGGCTGGTACATGGGCAGATTCGGGATGCCGGCAGCGGAAAATACATACGGAGACCGGATGGCTGTGATTGCGGAACTGCATGTGACGTATGACAATGGAGAAGAAGAGGTTATCGGTACGGATTCCGACTGGACATATCGCGGATCCGATATTGAGGAATCCGGCATCTATGATGGAGAGCGTATCAATAGGATGCTCTGGAAAGAAAAAGATAATTCCGACAGACCGGTGATGCTTCTTTGTGATGCGAAGGGAAGTGAACCGGCCGGCATGAACCGGCTGACAGACCGGCTCAGTCTTCCGATCCGGGAAAAAGAGCGGATTGTGGTAAAGGAAATTTTTTGTACTCCTGCCGGGGAGACGGTTCTGGATATGGGTCAGAACTTTGCGGGAGTGATGGAGTTTCAGGCAGATTTCCCGGAAGGGACAAAGATCAGTCTGGAGTTCGGAGAGATCCTTCAGAACGGGAATTTTTATAATGAGAATTACCGTTCAGCAGCCAACCCTTTTGTCTATGTCTCAGATGGCAGAAAGGAAACAGTTCGGCCGCATTTTACATATTCCGGATTCCGGTATGTCCGTGTAAGCGGATGGCCGGGAGAGATCAGACCGGATGATTTCGCGGGAATCGTTATGTATTCGGATATGGAGCGGACAGGAATGATTCATACGTCTGATGAGAAAATCAATCGTCTCTATGAGAATACGGTCTGGGGAATGAAATCGAATTTCTGGGATATGCCGACAGACTGTCCCCAGAGGGATGAACGTCTGGGGTGGACAGGAGACGCACAGGTATTTGCGCCTGCGGCATGCTATCATATGGATACCAGAGCGTTTTACAGAAAGTTTATTGAAGATCTGAAAACAGAGCAGAAGTTTCTCGGCGGGGGAATTCCCAACTATCTGCCGAATCCGGATCATGCAATTAATGTGGGAAGCATCTGGGGCGATATCGCCACGATCCTGCCGGATACCCTGTATCATTTTTACGGGGACAGGGAAATGCTCTCCTGCACGTATCCCATGATGCGGGACTGGATTGAATTTATTGACCGGCAGGATGAGGAGAGAGGGCAGCGTTATCTTTATGATTTCGGGTTCACTTTCGGTGACTGGCTGGCTCTCGACGGGACGACCGCAGGAAGTTTCAAGGGAAATACAGATGACGCATATCTGTCTTCCCTGTATTACTGTCACTCCATAGAACTGACGAAAAACGCTGCCGGAATTCTTGGATACGAAGAGGACAGAAAAAGGTTCGAAGAACTGCATGAGAAGGTAAAACACGCGATTTTCCAGGAATACTTCACTTCCTCAGGAAGGCTGGCCATCGATACCCAGGCAGCATATGTTGCTGCGCTCCGGTTCGGTATATATCCGGATAAAAAGAAACTCACCGATGCATTCCGATTGAGACTGAAGAAAGATGGATACCAGATCCGATGCGGATTTGTGGGGGCACCGCTTTTGTGTTCGGTTCTGGCGGAAAACGGTATGGAAGATCTGGCCTGGGACCTTCTGCTGAATGAAGATTTCCCGGGATGGCTCTACTGCGTGAATCTGGGGGCGACCACGATCTGGGAACGGTGGAACTCCGTACTGCCGGACGGCACCATGAATCCGGCGGGAATGAACTCATTGAACCATTTTTCTTACGGATCTGTGGCGGAATTCCTCTATGCCCATGTATGCGGTATTCAGGCGCTGGAACCGGGCTTCCGGAAAGTGCGGATCGCGCCCCTGCCGGACGTGAGAGTGTCGGAAGTGTCCTGCGATTACCGGTCAGTATCAGGAATGTATCATGTCTCATATCAGGTGGAGAAGGACGGAATGATAAAAATGCGTGTGAAAGTCCCGTTCGACTGCAGGGCTGAGATCCGGCTCCCGGGCAGGAACGGAGAAAAGATTGAGGTGTCCGCGGGCGAATATGAATATCATTACAGACCGGATACTGATTACAGACACCCTTATCATAAAGCGACGACTCTGAAACGGCTCTCAAAAGATCCGAATGCAATGGCGATACTGGGACGATATGTGCCTGCTTACGCGGGAATCGCCGCATCCGGAGATCTGGAGATGGGGGCCAATACTCTGGTTGAGATGTCGTTTAATGATTTTATTCCTGTTGACAGAGAACAGCTGAGCAGAGCGATGGAAGAGCTGGAGCAGCTGGAAGTATAGGAGGATATAAAATGCGTTACAATTCATTCAGACCCGGCCGGATATGGCTGGACACAGAAGGAAAACGGATACAGGCACACGGCGGCTCCATCATGCAGGTTGACGGAGTGTTCTACTGGTATGGAGAAAATAAGGAGAAGACGGACGGAAAAAACGGAATATGGCACTGGGGTGTGAGGTGTTATGCTTCTGCGGATCTTTATAACTGGGAGGATAAAGGGATTATCATTCCCCCGGAACCGGATGATCCGGATTCCTCTCTGCATCCATCGGCGTGTATGGACAGACCACATATCATTTATAACAGAAGAACAAAGAAATACGTCTGCTGGCTGAAGATCATGAAGAAAAATAAAGAGCAGACAGAAACAGTACTGACTGCGGAACATATCCTCGGACCTTACACAAAAGTCAGGGAAGATCTTCGTCCGCTGGGGATGAATGCAGGTGATTTTGATCTTGCCGTGGCAGACGATGGAAAAGCGTATTACTATTTTGAACGGGTTCACAGCGAGCTGATCTGCGCTGACCTGACGGAGGATTATACGAATGTAACAGGATACTACAGTACACATTTCCCGCGGGTTGCACCGCCTTATGTCAGGGAGGCGCCAGCTCATTTTGTGAGAAATGGGAAGCATTATCTGCTGACCTCCGGAACAACAGGGTATTTTCCGAACCCTTCTGAGGCGGCAGCAGCAGATACCTGGCACGGACCTTTTAATGTACTGGGAAATCTCCATCCGGATGATGAAACACAAACCTCATATCATTCCCAGATTTCGTCTGTCTTTCAGGTGCCCGGGAAGAAAGATCTGTATATCGCATGTGCGGATCGCTGGCTTCCGCGGGAAATGCATCGGGAATATGACGTTTATAAGGAAATGTTCGAATCCCTGTTTCGTGACGGAGGACAAAGTTTTGACTTTTCCAGAATGGGAGAACCGGTTGTGGAGGATACTGCCATAGCGGATTATGTCTGGCTTCCGATACTGTTTGAGGGAGAACGTCCGGTGATCAGATGGATGGACGAGTGGCGTCTGGAAGATTTTGAATAAATGAATAAACAACTGATAATATTAAAAAAGATCAAGAAAACCTGATTGACAAAGTTAAAAATACACACTATAATGAATTTAAATTTTTAACTATCAGAAATGCAGTGACAGGGAGGAGTACATAATCTTCAGAAGCCAAGAGAGGAGATGGCCGGTGGAAATCTTCGTGACGGGATTATGGAAGTAGCCTTCGAGCAGTGGACCGAACGGAAAGCGGCAGGCGCCGGGAGTACAAGTAGGCTTCAACGTTTTTCCCGCGTTACAGGGAAACGGTATCGGATGAGAGAGTCCTGTATCGATTGAGTGCAGAGAGATTTCTCTGAATTTAGGTGGTAACACGGATGGATAATTCGCCCTGAGCATGACAGATGCTTGGGGCGTTTTCTTTTCGCTGCGGTGCTGAGTTCAGAACGAAGAGCTCCCGTACGGCTGCCTGCACCGCTGCAGGATGGCGGCGAGACAGTGAGGCGGGGACTCCTGAAAAGAGGAGGTATGAAATTGAGACAGATTACAGGCAACAAATTACTGGTGAGGGCATTAAAGGAAGAAGGGGTAGACACGATATTCGGGTATCCGGGAGCGTGTACGATTGATATCAGCGATGAGTTGTATAAGCAGGATGATATCAGGGTGATCCTTCCCCGGCATGAGCAGGCGCTGGTTCACGAGGCGGACGCATACGCGAGAACAACAGGTAAAGTAGGGGTCTGCCTGGTAACGAGCGGACCTGGGGCAACAAACCTTGTCACAGGACTGGCTACGGCTAATTATGACAGCGTACCGCTTGTCTGTTTCACAGGACAGGTGGCAAGACACCTGATTGGAAACGATGCTTTTCAGGAAGTAGATATCGTAGGAATCACCAGAAGTATTACAAAATATGGTGTGACCGTGCGGAAGAGAGAAGATCTGGGAAGAATTATAAAAGAGGCGTTCTACATTGCCAGAACAGGACGTCCGGGCCCGGTGCTGATCGATCTGCCCAAGGACGTAATGGGAGAGCTGGGCAGCGCGGAGTATCCGGAGACTGTGAATATTCGCGGCTACAAGCCAAATACCAGCGTTCACATGGGACAGCTGAAACGTGCCCTTAAGATGCTGAAAAAAGCGAAGAAACCGCTGTTCCTGGCAGGAGGCGGAGTGAACATTGCCCGGGCGGGAGCGGTGTTTACAGAGGTAGTCAATAAGACCAACGTGCCTGTTGTGACAACGATTATGGGACGGGGCGCGGTGCCGACGAACCATCCGCTCTATATCGGCAACCTGGGAATGCACGGACAGTATGCGGCAAACATGGCAGTGGGAGAGTGTGATCTGCTGTTCTCCATTGGAACAAGGTTCAATGACAGGATCACAGGAAAGCTGCACGCGTTTGCGCCAAATGCAGAGATCGTGCATATTGACATAGACACTGCATCCATCTCCAGGAACATCCATGTGCATGTTCCAATTGTTGCAGATGCGCTGGAAGCAGTTACAAAAATGAATGAGTATGTGGAGCGCTGCGATACAGAGGAATGGCTTGAGAAAATCCATGCGTGGAAAGAGGAGCATCCGCTGACCATGAAACATCTGAATCATATGACGCCGATGGACATTGTGGAGGAGATGAACCGCCAGTTTGATGAGGCGATTATCACAACGGATGTCGGTCAGCATCAGATGTTTGTCACCCAGTATGTGGATATCACAGAGAAGAAACAGCTTGTGACTTCCGGCGGTCTCGGAACCATGGGATACGGATTCCCGGCAGCGATCGGCGCGAAGCTGGGGAACCCGGAGAAACCGGTTATCGCTATCTCCGGAGACGGCGGCATGCAGATGAATATTCAGGAGTTCGCAACAGCTGTGCTGGAAGAATTACCGCTTGTTCTCTGCGTATTTAACAATGAATATCTCGGCATGGTACGTCAGTGGCAGAAACTGTTTTACGGCAAGAGATACGGGATGACCAACCTGCGTTCAGGCGCACTGTTCCGCAGAACAAACGGGGAGGAAATGCCGGAGTATACGCCTGATTTTGTAAAGCTTGCGGAGAGCTACGGGGCGAAGGGCATCCGCGTCACGAAGAAAGAGGAGATCGCTCCTGCTTTTGAGGCAGCGAAGAAAAATACGAAAGTGCCGACTCTGATAGAGTTTATCATTGATCCGGAAGATCTGGTCTATCCGATGATCCAGCCGGGAGGAACTCTGGAAGATATGATTATGGACTGTTAGGAAGGAGTGCGTGAGAATGGATAACAATATGAAAAAAAGATGGATTTCCCTTTATGTAGAGAATCAGGTGGGCGTGCTCTCAAAGATATCCGGACTCTTTTCCGGCAAATCATACAATCTGGACAGTCTGACTGTTGGAACAACAGAGGATCCCACGGTTTCCAGGATGACGATCGCAACGGTCAGCGACGATGAGACATTCGAACAGATCAAGAAGCAGCTTAACCGTATGGTGGAAGTGATCAAGGTGATTGATTTTACGGATATTTTTGTCCGCATGAAGGAGATCCTGTACGTAAAAGTATTCAAATGTACAGCGGCTGACAAAGTGGAAGTGTTCCAGATCGCGGAGACATTCAAGGCAAAAGTGATCGACTATGGACGGGACAGCGTGCTCGTTGAGTTCGTCCAGACCGCGACAAAGAATGATGCGGTTGTGAAGTTGATGAAAGAAGAGTTCAAGACAATCGAAGTAGTCCGGGGCGGAAGCGTCGGAATAGAGTCGATCAGTATGATGGAAAGATAAAGAAAAAGAAACGTTCGACCGTAGTATTAATAAAGTTACACATATGTGTCTGCTGCGGTTGAACGTTTTTTGATTTAAAGATAGTAACAGGACTCGTTCTATTGCTTTTTTCAGGTGAATTGTGTTAGTATATGGAACGGTAGATTGTGATCGGATTACTTGTATGAGGAGAAAGTATGCAAGATATATCAGAAAGAGTCCGGTATTTTTTTGTAAAGAACGGATGGAAAATTTTGTTTGTATTCATTTCATTTATTATCATTTCTTTTTTCTGCGTTCACGTTAGACATCAGTTTTTGACTGATACAGTGGGAAAACCGGTTGATTTGACAGTCAAACTGATTGTTTTAGCCTGCGGATGCCTTTTCCTTCTGCTTATTATGGTTCTGGTTCTGTTTCGAATCAATGAAATCCTATTGATGGCAGGTATGCTTTTGGCTTTGATGTTTGTCTTTATGCGGATTACACCTGTGGGAGAAGTCCCGGATGAATATCATCATTTTTACAGAGCGTATGAAATTTCACAGGGCAGTTTGGTTTCCCGCCACTTGGGGGATGAGGGAGTAGGAGGTAATTATCTTCCGTCCGCAATTGAGGAATACGAGAATGAGATGGCAGAAATTGACGAAAATGATACGAAAGCGGTTGAATTTGGAAATACCGCGCTTTATGCACCGGTAAGTTATCTGCCGCAGGTGATTGGAATAAAAATCGCAGATCTTTTTACGGACAATGTTTCCGATCTGTTCTGCGCGGGGCGATTTGCTAATGCACTAACTGCTTTCGTGTTGTGCGTGTGGGCGTTGGTGATGGTGCCTTTTGGCAGAAAACTGTTGTTTATCCCCATGCTGTTTCCGCTTTCGTTGCAGGAGATGATTTCCCTGTCGCCGGATGCGCTTACGATTTCTCTGTCAATGGCATTTTTGGCATATATTCTGCACCTGAGTTATGTATCCGAATGTGTCAGAAAGAGAGACATTATTATCCTTGCCCTTATGGGAACGGTGATTTCTTTGTGTAAAATCGTATATGTCGTTCTTCTACTGCTTGTGTTTATGATTCCAGAGAGTAAGTTTAAAGACAGAAAACACAGTTATCAGGTAAAGCTGGGATTGATGGCGGGAGCAATTATTATTAACCTGATTTGGCTTGCAATATCGGCTGGATATCTGGTGGAGTTTAATGAAGGAGTAAATTCTGCGGAACAGGTGAAATATGTGCTGACTCATATTCCGGAATTTTATGCAACATGTGTTCAGACTGTTATCACGCATTTTGCAACAAGACTGCCAAATATGATCGGTTCAAATATGGGAACTCTTTCCATTACAACGACAGGGACGATGTGGCTGATGTTTATCATTTTTATTGTTTATGAGTTTTGCACTGTGAATGATAATCCTTATAAAGTCCACAAATATGACTGCCTGATCCTGATTGGAGTGTTTCTGATCGGTACGGCACTGATATTTGCCAGTCTCTATGTTCAGTGGACACCGGTTGGAAAAGATCTGATAGACGGTACTCAGGGAAGGTATTTTACCCCGCTGATGGGCTGTTTTGCATTTTTTGTGATGTTTATGCGGCAGATAAAGCTGAGACAACAGGAAAATGCGGCCGCAGTTCAGGAGTATGGAACTTATTACTATATGCTGCTTGGATGTTTTAATCTGATTACGGTTATAGATGTAATTCAATATTATATTATCAATTAGGTATTTGAGAGAGGGTTAATATGGATAAAATAGCGGTTTTAGTTCCCTGCTATAACGAAGAAAAAACAGTAGAAAAAGTAGTCCGTGATTTTAAAGAGGTGCTTCCTGAGGCTGTGATTTATGTGTATAACAATAATTCAACGGATCGGACAGCAGAACTTGCTCAACGGGCGGGAGCAGTGGTAAAAAATGAATATATGCAGGGAAAGGGGAATGTTATACGCAGAATGTTCCGGGATATTGACGCGGAGTGTTATATCATGGTTGATGGCGATGACACCTATCCGGCGAAACATGCAGGGAACATGGCGCAGCTGGTTCTGGAGAAAAAAGTTGATATGGTTGTCGGCGACCGTCTGTCATCCACGTATTTTTCGGAGAATAAAAGACCGTTCCATAATTTTGGAAACACAATTGTGAGAAAGAGCATTAATCTGCTGTTTCACAATAATATTAAAGACATTATGACCGGGTACCGGGCATTCAGCTATGAATTTGTTAAGACGTTTCCAGTTCTTTCCAAAGGGTTCGAAATTGAGACGGAGATGAGTATTCACGCCGTGGATAAAAATATGTATGTGGAAAATGTAGTTATAGATTATCGGGACAGGCCGGAGGGAAGCGAATCAAAACTGAATACTTATTCAGATGGTATAAAAGTATTAAAGACCATCCTTCGGCTTTACAGAACTTATAATCCTATGGGATTTTTCGGAATAATTGCTCTGCTGCTGGCAGTGATATCAGCTATATTTTTCGTACCAGTGATATCGATCTGGATCCAGACGGGGCTGGTACCTAATTTCCCGACGCTGATTGTATGCGGTTTTACGATGATTGCAGCAATTCAGTCTTTTTTTGCAGGCCTTCAGCTTCAGACAATGGTTCAGAAGAACAGGCAGGACTTTGAGATGAATCTGCAGAAAGCAGCACGGGAAAAGCGCAGGTGTTTGGAAAATGAAAAAAATATCGAAGAATAATATCATTTTTATTATA
>DXGZ01000060.1 GCA_019113645.1 Candidatus Mediterraneibacter vanvlietii
CCGCGCCTTTGTTTTTCTCGGTTGATTATTCGATGACTTTCCCAGCCGATAAAGCAGAAAACAGCCCCCTTTCGAAAACCTTTCTGCGGAGGTTGAGGGTGTGGGCAGGGTGACTTCGGAAGGGCATTAGCGAATCTTGAAGTTCCGGACATGGACGTCAGGGCAGACGGCGAGATTGTCTGAGCAAAGCGAGTTGCTCGCCGGATGTCCTTGTATTTAGTCCATGTCCGGAACTTCTTAGATTCACTTAGGCCCTGGAGCGGAACCCTGAACATACCATCAACCTCAGCAGAATACGTCTTGGAAGGATCCCCTGTTTTCGGAAATATCGTCTCCAAAAGTCAGCGAATCTAATCAACTAAATAGCTGGTTCACACTCCGACTCCCACTGCTGCCAGCCCGGCTTTCGCCACGCCTGCCAGCACCATCACCAGAATCGGATTCATCTTAAATTTTCTTAAAAGCACTACACCCAGAACAAAGATTATGACCAGCACCCACTTTGTTCCCATAAATGAAATCATTTCCGCGCTCCCCCAGAATGCAGTAATCAAAATGGAAACTCCGGCGGAAGCGATCATCGCCACAACAGCGGGGCGAAGAGAATTCAGCACGCCCTGCAGTGCATCCATGTTCCGATATTTCAGATAAAGTTTTGCAATCAGCATAACAATCACACAGGACGGAAGCACGCATCCGAATGTTGCCACCAGCGCTCCGGGAACTCCGGCAATCTTGATCCCCACAAAGGTAGCGGAATTAATTGCAATAGGGCCTGGTGTCATCTGGGAGATAGTAATCAGATCTGTGAACTCCGGCATGCTGAGCCATCCGTGAGAATTCACTACCTGCTCCTGTATCAGCGGCATGGCCGCATACCCCCCTCCAAAACTGAACAGACCGATTTTAAGAAAACTGTAAAACAGCTGCAGATAGATCATTTTCCTTCCCTCCTCTTTGCCCAGAATGTACGCACCACTCCGATCAGAATGCACACAATCACAATATAAACAACGTTGACCCCAAATACGCAGGACGCCAGAAATGCTCCGACCATAATCGCGTTAGACGCCACACTTCTTCCGGTCACAATTCCTTCTCCCATATCAAAGACAACTGCAGCGATCACCGCTCCTACACCAGCCTGCATTCCTTCCAGAAGCTGAGCAATCAGAAAGTTCTCACGAAAGGCCGTGTAAAACACAGAAATCGCCGAAATAATTACAAAAGGCGGAATCACTGTTCCCACAATCGCAGTCAATGCTCCAATGATACCTGCCAGCTTATATCCGACCACAATCGCTCCATTTACCGCGATCGCTCCGGGAGACGACTGGGCAATCGCCACCAGATCGAGCATCTCATCCTCCTCAATCCAGTGACATTCATCCACGAACTTCTTCTTCATCAGAGTAACGATCACATATCCTCCGCCGAAAGTAAATGCACTGAGATACAGAGTAGACACGAATAATTTCAGCAGAATGTCTTTTTTCTTTCCCATAGGTAACCTCTCTTTTTCAGATAACCTTTCCAAACAACTTTTCCAGATAAGTATATGCCCGGTTGATTTATATGTAAAATAGTATTATTTTATCTAATATATAATATTTTTATTATATATTAAAAAGCACCCCCGGAACTTCCCGGCAAATATAATACTGAAATGGAGGAAGTTATGACCTTACGACATATCCGCATCTTTGTCACCGTATATCAACAGAACAGTGTCACAAAAGCCGCGCACGAACTGCATCTGGCGCAGCCTTCCGTCAGTCTCGCCATCCGTGAACTGGAAGACTATTACGGAATTCATTTATTTGAGAGAATCGGGCGGCATATCGCCCCTACCGAAAGCGGCGATGCATTCTACCGCTATGCCCTGCACATTGTCTCCCTTTTCGATGATATGGAAAAGAAGATGCGCAACTGGGACACCTTCGGGACACTTCGCGTAGGCGCGAGCATCACGATCGGCACTCATATTCTCCCAACGCTGATCCGTGCTTATGAAGAGGTCTCCCCCGATTTCACAATCGAGGCACTGGTAAACAAATCCGCGTCCATAGAAGAAGCGCTTCTGAACAACACCATTGACATCGGCCTGATCGAGACACAGCCCTCCCAGCCTGATCTTGTGGCACTCCCCTTCATGGAGGACCGTATGGCCGCCGTCATCCCGCCTGCACATTCCCTGGGGGAAAAAGAGCAGGTATCCTTATCAGAACTTTCCGAATATCCGTTTCTAATGCGTGAAAAGGGAAGCGCCGGCCGGGAACTTCTGGACGCCAGTTTTGAGCTTCTCCAGATCACGGTAAAACCAAGATGGCAGAGCACAAGCACCCAGGCTATTGTAAAGGCTGTGTCGGAAGGACTTGGTGTTTCAGTCCTCCCCTGGCTTCTCGTCCGGAAGGATATCGAAGAAGGCGCGGTAAGAGAAGTTCCTCTGGATCTGCCCATCCACAGAAAACTGAATGTAATCTATCACAAGAGCAAGTTTCTGACCTCAAGCATGAAGTCGTTTATAGATCTGTGCATAAAATATGGGAAGCCCGAATAACAGGCTTCCCAATATTTACATTTTCTCTATAAACTCCAGCAGGTCTGCCAGACTTCCTGTATATTCCGAATCAACAGGAAGATTTTTCCTGTTCTCCATCGTGTCCGTAACCAGGAACGTCCGCACTCCCAGCGTCCGGATGGAAAGATCCTCCTGAACGTCATTTCCCACCATCAGACACTCTGCCGGATCCAGATCAAACTCCTCAAGAATCATCCGGAAATAATTCGGATTCGGCTTACAGTAAATGCATTTTTCATATGTTGTAATCGTCCTGAAATCCGCTGCGTCCAGTCCTGCCCAGCGGATCCGGTTCATCGTAGCACACCGGGGGAATACAGGATTCGTCGCAAGATAAGTTTCCAGCCCTTTTTTCTTCGCCGCCTTTACAATCCGGTCAGAAAGCTCTGTCGGCTTCGTTGTGCAGACCGCCTTATTGAAATCGCTTTCATAGAAACGCAGCGCGATCTCTTCCGCTCTCTCCAGCGGAATCGGAAGCAGGTCTTTCATATGACTCCAGAACGCCTCCCGGTTCGTCATCGTCCCATCATTTTTCACCATTGCCTCGTATCCTGACCAGACCGCCGCAATGAATTCCTTCGGCTCAACCTCAACACCTTTCTCCAGATACGCTTTCGCCAGAAGCGGCATATAATACCGGACAAACTCTTCCTGAACCATGGGAAGAAGTGTGCCGTCCAGATCGAATAAAACATGCTTGATGCCCATTTTGTGTTCTCCTTATCAATATTATCTCTTAAAAATAAAATAAATCCTCAAACTTTTTATCTAAAGCAATGCAGAGAATAAGCGCCAGTTTTGCAGTAGGATTAAATTGCCCCGTTTCGATAGAACTTATTGTATTACGGGAAACGCCAACCATTTCAGCCAGCTGAGTCTGCGACAGCTTTTTTTCAGCTCTGGCCTCTTTCAAACGATTTTTTAATATCAGTTTATCATCCAAATCGCCACCACCTATAAACCACTCACTGTTATAAGATTATAAATGTGACTTATTGAAAGCAGCAGAACACAGACCGTATACAACAGTGCCAGCAAAAACTCCTGACGCCGTCTGAGTCTGATCCATTTTATCCAGTCTAATACCATAAAATTGCAGAATACAATAGCATATAACCCATAGTTAATCCCGCCTCCTGTAAAAATCTGGATGACTAAAAATATGGTCGCAAGAATCATCATCACGACAATGACAGCGGCATTCCCCTGTTTTATAATCTCCTGCTCATAAACGTCTTTGTTCTTATTTTCTTTCCTGCTTTTTTCTAAAATTTCTTCTTTATTCACAGTCAATCCCTCTTTCCTTACGCCAAGTTTACTTGGTAATCTTTACTATACATATTCCAAGTAAACTTGTCAATGTTTAATGCAAAGTTTTATTGGCATTTCTTTATGTCCACAAACATTGACAGGCGGTTTTAGATTCAGAATTTTTCATGGCTCTGATTCTCTGCAGGAGCGTCTTCTTTTACTATCTGGATTTAACCGACTCTTTGACCGCATATATTATGACGCAGGCAAATAAAACAAGCGCTATATAAAGGCACCCTTCCCAGGATGTAATAATATACACTGTCAAAAACGCAAAAATGACTGCCAAAATGCCGAAAACAACCGAGACCATATGATACTCTGCTTTTTTATCCATTCTGCTTCGCTCTTCTTCGGAAGCAAACAGATAAGTGTTCGACAAAACAGGTCCTTTGCATCTGACCGTAAAGGATACATAGATAAATAAGATAACAGAAACAGCACCTGTAAATACAGCAAAAATCATATCATTCATTAGGGCACCTCCCTAATTTCACCATTCCTATGAATGAATACTCAATTATTTATTTTCTATATTTTTGACTTAGGTATAAACTCAATTTTCAAAACCATATCCATTCCGTCTGCCAGACGTTGCAGCAGACGCAAAGATGGATTCCTTGTGCCGTTCTCCAACTTGCTAATATCAGCCTGGTTAATTCCAGTCCGGTCAGCGAGCTCCTTCTGAGTTAGATTATTCGAAACTCTCGCATCAACAATTGCTCTGATAATATCCATTTCCGGCCGGATTTTTTCATATTCCTTTTTAAACTCCGGATCCTGCATTTGCTGATCCAAAAACTCATTTAATGTCTTCATGATCTTTTACTCCTCTCTACTATTTTTATGCAAATAATATGGCATATATGCCATATCGTCAAGTAAAAAATAAAGCTCTTGGAAATCAAGAGCTTCTCAAAATGCCGCAGACCGGAATCGAACCGGTACGGGTATCACTACCCACGGGATTTTAAGTCATTTAGTGCCAACCGATTTTCCCAGAACGAATTGGTACGAAATGGAACTTAGAGTCCCGAAAAATGGGGATTTTTTACCAGCTCGAAACAGCCTAAATGATAAATTGCTTGCAAATTCAGTATAAATCAAGAATTTGACTTTGGCAAGGCTTTTTCGATGCAAAAGGGATGATGGAGGGATATTGGCAGGATATCCTCACATCCAGAATTAATAGAAAAAAGGTGACATTCAACCGAACGATTGGCTAGAGGCAGCATCATCATGCTGCCTCTATTTTATTTCAGAAAGAGAGGCTTACTTATGGAATACCAATTAGAACTCAAACAAATTGTAGATTTCCCACGCTGCCGGATCTACCGCAACTTCATACAGACCTTAATAAATGACAGGAGCATCCGAACCACCGGAGGCTCTTTTCTTTTCTGGTATCTGATTCTCTGCTCCTACGCCAATTACAGCAATTCAAACCGACGCATGGAGCAGCTCACTTATACGCTCTCACCAGGAGAATGGATCTGCAGCATCTCAGAACTGCAGGATTGGTTTCGCTGCCGGTTCCAGCATCAAGCCATTTCCATCCTGAAGCATCTCCAGGAGGAAGGCTGCATTACCTATTCCCTGCTGGAAAAGAACCGCCTGGTCAAATTCCGGATCACTGACTGGCAGAATGATAATACTGCCCTGAAATACAATTATCCCTGCAAAAAGGATACTGGTTTCTTCTTTTTTCCTATTGCTAAAGCGCACAAGCTGGTTCAGACAGGTAAATGCTCGGAAATGGACATCCTGCTCGATCTCTGGATCCACGCTGTATATAATGATCCGTCTGTCCTCTGCTCTGACACCGGCCCTGTCGTCTACTACCGAAATAATACCGGTTCCCCACTGACCAGCTTCCAGACGCTGGGAGAACGGTGGGGACATTCCAAGCCTACTGTCTCCAGGCTATTAAAAAAGCTGGAGAAGATGAACCTGATCACCCTGGTATCCTTCCGTGGAAATCACGGGAGCATGATATACCTGAACAATTACCTTTCCATTATGTTTAACATCAGCGACG